>JBBRUA010000039.1:0-15099 GCA_038248245.1 Pyrinomonadales bacterium
CTGGCGTGGACGAAGCTCCGCGTATTTTGCGATCATCGGATTTCTATTTGTGATCTTTACCTATCTTGGGGTCAGTTACCTTCTAAAGGGATTGCACAGTTACGCGTAATAGCTATTCGATCGTAACCTTTGCCACGTCGACCATTGAATAACGGCGAATAGCACCGTCTTTGGCGATAACGGTGAGGACACCTTTATCTACGCTGAACTTTAATATTTCAGGCAAAGGTTTTTCGATTTTGTCACCGTTCTTAAAAGCAATTACGAGCCGCACGTCCGCAAGTGGATCGGGCTGCGGCTCTTCTTTTTTAGAAGCAGGTTTCTTGGTCGTAGTAATCTTTTCACGGTTGGCTTTTGGCTCCTTTGCTGGTTCTTGTTTCACCGGATCCTTTACCAAAACCGCTACTTTTACTGGCTTCTTGTTAACCGGCTTTTTCGCCACCGTTTCAGTTTTAATTTCGGACAAATCGGGTTCTTTCGAAGTCGCAACTGGCATCTCAACGGCCCGTTCTGCCTTAGGCGTTTCGAGGATCGTACCTACGGAATTCACCCGAACGCTACCTGTCGGATCGGAATCGACTGTTGGGGCTTCTGTAACACCGACTCCATTCCCTTCCATCGCGACAAAGCTACCGCCGAATTTCACCTGAAAGGTCGACGGATCATCATTTGGTGAACGACCCTGAATTCTTAGTAACAGCCGCTCTGGCTTTCGTAGGTAAATTAGCCTGCCTGTTTCATTTGTTAAGGTGTCGGCAAAAATGATCATTTTCGTCAAAGGACGCATTGCCTCTACCGCGAAAACATCTACATCTCCGTTGAAATTTTTTGTCGTAACGTTAATGAATATGTCGCCTTGCCCGCCGTTAAATGCGTAGTAAAACGTCGTCAACCGCGAATCTCCGATATCGCGTGCCTTGATCGTTCCCGATGCGACACTAGAAGTTAGTGGGGTTGGAAAGTTTGCATCATTAGATTGACCGGATGCCGTAGAAAAAAGTACGACTGCGGAAAAGACTGTCAAAAGAATGGTCGATATGCGTCGTCGCGATCTCATTAGTGTAGGTCCTTTCGCAAATGTACGAGCCTCGACGTTTCGTCGTATCCAAGTTGTCTATGAGCCATGATGCTGTGTTCATTCCCGACCTCCGCGTCGGACGCCATCTCCGTACATCCGTGTGCGCGAGCCCATGCTTCCGCACTCGTTACTAAGCTGCGCCCGATGCCGCTACGACGGTATTCCGGCACGACGAACCAGCCTTCAAGATAACCGACATTTTCGGTGGTGCAATCTTCGACAAAAGGACGAATGCTGACTTCAAGAAATCCGATCAATCCCTTTTCAACCGCCTCGGCGACGAGCACGAACTGAAATTCCGGATGCTCGAGAATGCTCATCATTTCGTGCTGATGGTCTTCTTCCGAGGTTTCGTCCCAAAGAAGTCGGCGTAGTCTAATCCACTCCCCGAGATCTGTTTCTTCTACCGGCCGTACGATAATTTCGCGTTGCGTCATTGGAATTTGATAATACCAGTCTTGATCGAACCCGACAACATTTTTCCCAAAAAAAAGCCGGACATTTCTGCCCGACTTTCGTATTTTAATTTGATGGATTTAGCCAACCTTGGCTGCGTCCGCTTTGCCGGCGAGAATTTCAAGAGCCTTTTTTAACTGAACGTCCTCAACGACAGGAGCGACCTTTGGCTTCGGCGTTGGCGTGGGTGTCGGAGTAGCGTTCGGGATCGGATTGTTGTCACCATCGCCTAGACTTTCCATGTCTAGCGGTTCAGGCGTGTCGGGGCGTTTAACTTCGATCGAAGGCTTAACTCCCATCGTTGTGCGCTCTTCGCCAAGAAATGGAACACCGTTCGGTGACGCCCATTTGGCGACGGTCAAAAGATAGCCGTCGCCGTTTTTCATTGGAAACAGCTTTTGTTCGGTGCCCATACCAAAACTTCGCTCGCCGACCACCTCGCCGCGCTTGCGGTCAAGGAACGCCGCGGCAATCGCTTCCGAGGCTCCTGCCGTGCTGAGGTTGATCAAAACAGCTGCCTCGCCATCAAAAATCGCTTTCGCCGGATCGGCGGTGAATGTTTTAAGCGTTTTGTTTTCGCGGCCGATGACTTTGGCAAGATCGCCGTCTTTTATAAAAAGGTTTGCGACATTCACGGCTTCTTCAAGGCTACCGCCGGCGACTCCGCGGAGGTCGAGCACTATCTTGGTCACGCCCTGTTTCTGCAAACCCTCAAGTTGGGTTTTGACGTCAGCAAATTCACCGTCTTCGAGACTGAAGACCTTGACGACGCCGATCTTTCCGGTTTCGACGCGGGCTTCTGCTTTGGGAACAGTATATGTGCCGCGCATCACTTTGATGGTCTGCGGTTTTTCGCCCGAACGGAGAATGCGAAGAGCGACCATCGTCCCGGGCTCACCGGCCACCAAACGCGTCGCGTTATAAAGTGAAACGTCGCGCGAAGCCTTGCTGTCTATGTATTCGATCACATCGCCCGACTTAACGCCCGCTTTTTCTGCCGGACCGCCTTTGACGACGGAGATAACATATAAGAAGCCGGAGACTTGCGAGAATTCAGCCCCTATGCTCGGCTTGCTGACGCCTTTCGCGGCCTGATATTCCTTGACCTGATCTGCGGTGAGGAATGAAGAGTACGGATCAAGACCGTTCGCAAGTCCGCGAAGCGAGCCGACGCGGACCTTTTCCATGTCCGGCACATCAACGTAATCGTTCTGGATGTGCTGTAAAACAGATTCAACGATACGAAGCTGTGATCCGGCGTCGTTGACCGTCGTTTGAGCGTTTACATTAAGAACGTAGCCGACAAACGGAAGGCCGCCGATGACCGCATAGCCCGCGATCACGCCGGACAACATCATAACCCCAAGTTTTCCGCGAAATGACATATAATACCTCGTATAACGAAACTGCAAAGCAATTATCAGGGATAGAAATTAAACGTGCAACAAATAGAAATAACTAATCAGACAGAACTTACAGATGTTTCGACGGTGCCGACGGAAGGCCGGCTGGTTGCTCTTGATCCGGGAACAAAACGCGTTGGCGTCGCGACCTGTGACGAACTCCGCATTACGACGCGGGCACTCGAGTATATAACGCGAACTAGCTGGAAAAAGTTATTGCTGGCGGTAAAAATCATCCTTGCCGATTTGGATGCCAAGGCACTGGTAATTGGTTTGCCGCTCACATCCGAAGGCGGTGAAAGCCCTATGTCGGCGGAGGCCCGCTCGATGGCCCGCCGCTTCGCTCTTTCGCTTGATATACCAGTCTACCTCCAGGACGAACGCGTGACGTCTTACGAAGCCAAGTCCCGGCTCTGGTCGCAGGGCGTCGGCCTCAAAGAATCACGCCAACAAGTCGACAGCGAAGCCGCGTCGATCATCCTGTCCGATTTCATCGACCGAACCAAAAGCCCGAAGTTTCCTTCGTAATCTGCGCGATCCATTAAGCGACTCGCAGGCGTCGATGAACCGCTTTGGAATTGACGGGACACTGTTGGTGAAATTGGTGTTTTTATAATAATTTGTAATACGGAGAGCCGCTTTCAAAACGAACCGTTCCGCAGATTTCTTACAAATGATTTTTCGCAAGAACAAAGGATTATTTTTCGCCCTGACGATTATTTGCCTTTGGGCAATATCACTAACGTACCTTCTGCAGTATACGATCGAATGGAACGACCCGCTCGTATATTTGTTTGTCCTTGTCCAAATGCACCTTTACACGGGCATATTCATCACTGCCCACGATGCCATTCACGGAGTGGTGATGCCTGGGAACAAGCGGCTTAACCATTGGATCGGTTTTTTGTGTGCGACTATTTTCGCGTACAACAACTACGAAAAACTTTCTAGCAAACATCATCTGCATCATGCCAAAGTAGTTTCCGACGAGGATCCGGATTATTACGATGGCAATTTCGTTCGTTGGTACCTAAAATTTGCTTTTGAGTACGTTACTGTTTGGCAGATTTTCTTGATGGCCGTTACGTATAACCTATTGAAATTAATACTTCCGATGGAAAATCTGCTTGTATTTTGGGCAGCTCCAGCCATTCTCAGTACGCTTCAACTGTTTTACTTTGGGACTTATTTACCGCACCGTGGTGAACATGAAGCAACTGACCGGTTTAAGGCTCGCAGCCAGAAACTGAATCATCCTATTGCATTTTTTACCTGTTACTTCTTTGGGTATCATCACGAACATCACGCTTACCCCTATTTACCATGGTGGTCTTTGGCAGGAGCGAAAGAACGTGAAGAAGGTCTTTGATGATCAAAACCTCGGCGTAACGTATTACCGAAAATTACTTCGTTCAGATGTAGATTGCACCAACCCTGACAAGGGAGCTTTGAAAACGTATCGGTGAATGACTCACAAACCGATGAAAATAGTCAGAGCGATTGATAATGGGACACGGATTAAAAGAAATTGTTGGACAAAAAAAGATATTATGAAAGACTTACTCTATACCGGGAAATCGACCGTGTTGCGACTATTTGGATTTGGCTCAGTTGTTATAATGGTAACGAGCGTCGCCTTCCCGCAGGTAAAATTAAAGAACAATAATACGGTCAAAGGTTTCGATGGCGTTTATGAGTTTGTTTCGAGAACCAGCTCATTTTCAGAACCTACGATCCGTCGGGAGAGCGAGACGAGTGAGGATTGGAAGGGAATCTGGATATTCTGTAACGGATATTTTAGTAGAACGCTGGACAAAAAATTTATCGTCAAAGATTTTGATCTCAAGAAACAGTCGCCAAAATTCGAAGGTATAGAGCTTTCGAAAACATATACATCAACTACAGGAAAGTATGAACTTGAATCAAATTTCATCTCCTTCTCTTTCCCTATCTCCCAAAGCCTCGTATCAATTCTTCCTGAGGTCGCAGAGTTTACATTGAAGGATAGGATTCTCACCTTGAGACAAACATTCACACCAGACATTTACGACAATATGAGAGGCGAGATCATAACAACTCTAAAGAGAACACGATGATTGTAGCGGCGTAATTTCCATTCGAACTGCATTTCGTTGTTCGGGACTAAAAAATAGACTTTCTGCTGATTTTTGTCGTCTTATAGGATGAGCGTAGGAATTGGTTGGGGATTCTTGTGTGGTGGTGGATTGGATCGGTTTTTTCGGGATGTTTATTAACTTGACGGATGAAGAGCTGGTCTTGATGGCGGTTTCGGAGAATCCGGAGGCGTTTGGGGAGATCGTGAGACGTTGGGAGCGGAAGATCTTTGCTCTGTGCTTCGGCATGCTCGGACGCGAGGACGACGCCCGCGACGCCTGCCAGGAAGCATTTATCGCCGCTTATCGTAACCTGAAGAACTTTCGCGGCGAAGCCAAGGTTTCGTCGTGGCTTCACCGCATAGCTGTCAATCAATGTTTGACAACGAAACGCAAGCTGAAGTCACGCGCGGAAGATTATCTTAATGACGAGGACGAAGCCGAGGCCCGCGTTTTTATCGCTTCCGCGTCGTATTCGCCCAAGAACATCGCCGAGAAAGGCGAAAGGCTTAATATTGTACGGCAAGCGGTCGGAGCTTTGCCCGGCGACCTCCGGCAGGTGATCGTGATGAAGGAATTTGAGGAAATGACCTTTCAGGAGATCTCGGAAACGCTCGAATTACCGCTCAGCACGGTAAAAAGCCGGCTTTACACGGCACTCAAACAGTTGAAGATGAAATTGGAAAGAACGCCCGTTGAGGTGGTTTAGTTATGAAAAGCGACGTTAATTTTATTACTTGCGAATTTGAAGCGGAGATCGTCTCGTACCTTTACGGCGAACTCGCCGCGGCGAACCGCACCCGTTTCGAGACGCATTTGCTCGATTGCACGCCGTGCACCGATGAGTTCGCAGAGCTCGCATTCTCGCGTTTCTCCGTCTTCGAATGGCAAAAGGAAGAGTTCGCACCACTCAAAACGCCTGCGATCTCAATTCCCTACCCGGCGAAACAGTTAGAAGCCCTTGAGTCGGACGGTTACTTGGCCGGATTTCGCCGACTGCTCGCGTTCAACTGGCAGACCGGAATCGCAACGGCGGGAATTCTCACGGTTTTTATCGGCATTGGCTTCGCGGTGATGAATTACAACGGGACGGACGATCAGAATCTCGCAGTTGTTGAAGTGAATAAGGAAGAGGTGAAGATAACTTCCCCGATCGTTGTGCCAAGTGTGCCAGCGACGGTCATAAAGGTTGAAGAAGATGATTCAGTAGATATACCGACGGCTAAAGCTGTTCGCCGCGTTCAGCAAACAAAGATCGCGACTGAGGTCAAAAAGTCGAAGGCCGTGCGTACTCAAACATTGAACCCTCCGCGTCTCGCCGATGGCGTTGCTGAAAGAATGCCGGTTCCGCTAAGGCGTAATGCACCGGCCTTGACCGCCGATATCGACGACGACGACCGTTCACTGCGGCTCACGGATCTATTCGACGAAGACGACACGAAGCTTTAAGAACGAATTTTATGAAGACACGATCAAGTACAAAGGCACTGATTCTCGCAACTGTCACGCTTGCCGGTGTAACTTTCTCACTTGCCCAGAACAATCCCAAACCGGCCGATTCTCAGCAGACAGTCGCCAGTAATCCAGCAAACACTTAGTTCGACATGCTCGCACAGTTGGGACTTGCCCGCGAACAAAAGCAAGAGATCCGCCGCCTGAACGCCGAACGCAAGCCGCTGATGCAGTCCGCCCAACTCCGTCTTCGCGAAGCTAATCGTCTGCTCGATGAAGCGATTTACGCCGACGTAATTGACGAATCGGCAATCGAGGAAAGGCTTCGCGAAGTACAGTCATCTCAGGGCGATATTCAGCGCATTCGGAATAGCGGCGAGCTTGCCATCCGAAAGCTCCTTACACCCGAACAGCTCGTTCGATTCCGCGAACTGCGCCAAAGGTTCGAACGCGGCCGTATCCGTCAAGAAGTTGTCGAACGCCGTCAAAACGTGAATCGACGCCGCACCGATGTTCCTCTCAGTACCCCGGCAAATAATCAGCCGATCCGACAGTTTCTCAAACAAAGGCGACAACGTTAAACGAAACCAACTTTGTGACAAATGCCGTTCTCAAGCCGTGAACGGTATTCCTATTGTTTGATGTTGTCGTGGGTTCGTTATATTCTTGAGCAGACACAAACTTTGCCGTCTGCCTTTTGATGAATCCAGTTACGAAATTTCTTTTCGAGCTCCAGGGAATTACTCTACTTTTGTGGCGCTCTATCAGAGGATTGCGTAGGAAGCCGCGCTATTTCGGCGAGATTATCACGCAGCTCGATTCAATTGGCGTCGGGTCGATCTGGATCGTGATTTTGACGGGCTTTTTCACTGGCGGTGTACTGATTTTGCAAGGTTATCCGACGCTTGCTTACTATGGAGCCCAAAGCAGTGCCGGACAAAGCGTCGCAACGGCACTCGTTCGTGAACTGGGCCCGGTTTTGTCTGCGTTGATGGTCGCAGGACGCGTCGGCTCGGCGATTTCGGCGGAACTGGGTTCGATGGTTGTTTCACAGCAGATCGACGCGATGCGGGCACTCGGGACTTCCCCTGCAAGAAAGTTGGTGACCCCGCGAATAATTGCGTTGGTAGTGTCGCTGCCTCTGCTGACCGTGGCGGCGGATATGTGCGGCATTCTCGGGGGCGGTATTATTGCTCAGCAGCTTTACAACCTGGACCTTACCGTTTACATAACATCGGCCCAGATGGGACTCTCGATCACCGATCTGCTCGCCGGAATCTCCAAACCGCTTGTATTCGGACTGATAATCGGACTTGTCTCATGCCACAAAGGCCTCACCACGACCGGCGGAACCGTCGGCGTTGGCCGTTCGGTAACAAGTGCGGTCGTCCAATCATCCGTGTGCATCATCATCGCGGATTTTTTTCTGTCGAAGATCCTCCAGAACTTTTTTAGCGGAACTATTTTTTAATCTTGATGTCACTCGGCGACAAAACAATTAACGAAAAGATTGACGAGATCGAATCCGAGATGGTCGATCGCTTCGCCGGGCGTCTGATCCCCGCGATCGAGTTTCGCGACGTCGATCTGGCGTTCGATGATCAAATAATACTCGACAAGGTTAGCTTCAAACTGCGTCGTGGCGAAACAAAACTCGTTCTCGGAGGTTCCGGCAGCGGAAAATCTACGATCATTAACCTCGTCCTCGGCCTATTGAAACCAGACGGCGGTGAAATTTTTGTTGACGGCGAAGAAATATCCGGTTTAGACGATCAGGAATTAATGCGCGTTCGCAAAAAGATCGGCATGGTGTTTCAGGAAGGAGCACTTTTCGATTCCCTTTCGGTCTTTGAAAACGTGGCATACCGTCTGACCGAGGAAAACGTCGATCCCGATGAGATCGAGCACGAAGTGAGGCGAATGCTACACTTCGTTGACCTTGACGACGCGATCGATAAAATGCCATCGGAACTCTCCGGAGGAATGCGGCGTCGCGTTGGCATTGCTAGAGCTCTCGTTGGAAATCCGAGCATCGTACTCTTTGATGAACCAACCGCCGGGTTAGACCCGCCGACTGCTCGAACGATCTGCGAATTGGCAATAAAACTTCGCGATCTAGAGGACGTTTCGTCAATTTTTGTTACCCACGAGATGAATAATCTTGAATATATTTCGTCGGAATATGCTATCGTTGACGGAAAAGGACAGGTGCATTTTGTCGAAGAAGGTCAGTCACTCTGCCTTATAAATACTGAGGTGATGATGCTACGTCAGGGTAGTATCATTTTTAGCGGGAAAGACGAGCAACTGCGAAAGGTTGATGACCCGTACATACATAAGTTCATTCGCGGAAAATAGAATTAAATGCCAAGAAGCACCAAAAAACTAGGCCTCAGCGAACTTCGAGTTGGTATTTTTATGCTCGCGGCACTGCTTGTTTTTGGATTCCTCATCCTAAACTCCAGCGGAGATTTCAACCCATTTGAAAAAAAGATGAGACTCAAGGTTCGTTTCAATACCGCAGATGGGTTACGAAAGAATGCTGAGGTTCAACTAGCTGGAGTTTCGATCGGTAAGGTCGAGGACGTTAAATTTCTAACTGAAGAATCACCCGAAGGCGAACGAATTGAAGCTACGCTTTCCATCGCCGAAAAGGTCGAAAACCAGCCAGTATCTGAGATCATTCGGACCGATTCACTGGCACAATTAATTGGCACGTCGGTCCTTGGGAACGATAAGATCATAAACATATTACCGGGAACCTCTAAAGGCTCACCCGTCTCGCAGGACTCCGTCTTAAAAACGAGTGCTTCGATCTCGATAAATCAACTCACTGCGACGGGTAACGACCTTCTGAAGCGGATCAATGAACTTGCCGTTCCCGCAAATGAGATTCTAAATAAAGCAAACTCCGGACAAGGAACGCTCGGAAAGATTGTCAATGACGAGGAGCTTTACACGAGCCTCGACGGTGCAGTTAATGAAACGCGGGCAACGATGACTCGTTTGCAGACGACGATCGATAAGGTAAATAATGGACAAGGCAGTGCGGGCAAGCTTCTGAATGACCCAACGCTTTACAACAATTTAAATAAGACCGTTGCACAATTAGAGGCGATATCGACGAACATCAGGTCAGGAAAGGGTTCAGCTGGCAAATTTGTCAACGACGACGCGTTATATACAGAAACGCGTGCCGCTATCGCCGACCTCCAAAAATCCGCCGAAAAGATCGGGCTGATCGCAGATGATATTAAGGTCATAAGTTCCGATCTAAAGGATGGCAAGGGTTCAGTGGGTAAGCTCTTAAAAGACGATAAACTTTACGACGAAGCTCGCGAGGCTATCAGCCGCTTCAACTCCACGACTGCACGCGTCGAATCGATCTTGACTGACGCCCAGGCCGGCAAAGGCACGATTGGAAAACTCCTCAACGACGAAACCCTCTACAACAGCGTCAATCAAACTGCCAACAACGTAGCCACATTTACGGGCGAAGGCACTAAGCTCCTAAATGATTTCCGTGCAAACCCAAAGAAATACCTCAGAATAAAGCTCGCACTTTTCTAACGCGAATTATCTTTCCGTAACAATTGATTATCTGCATACGATAGCGTACTATTCGCTTCATAGCGTATATTATACACGTTCAACGTATAAACATCATATTTATGCAGAAAAATGAAAGACAAAGCGCTATGCTAAATCTGGTAGAAAACGGAGACGTTTCGAGTCAAAGCGAAATTGCCTCCCGACTTGCCGCTGACGGTTTCTCGGTGACACAGGCAAGCGTTTCGCGTGATCTCGACGAACTCCGCATCGCGAAGGTCAACGGCAAATATTCTCTTTCATCTCGGACACCCGTGGTTTCCGAGTTTGGCAA
Source organism: Pyrinomonadales bacterium (assembly GCA_038248245.1). Lineage (GTDB taxonomy): Bacteria > Acidobacteriota > Blastocatellia > Pyrinomonadales > Pyrinomonadaceae > OLB17. Next base: position 10,387 of record JBBRUA010000039.1, read on the forward strand.
TGTCGACTTCTACAAATCGGGCGACAATCTGATAGTTGGTAAATGTTCAGCGGGATTGGCTTCCGCTATTACCGTCAGAATCGATGCCGCCGCCTTTCCGGAGATCGTGGGCACCATTGCTGGTGACGACACGATATTTATAGCCGTAAAAGACATCGAAGGGCAGAAAGTAGCCTTGCAGAAGATCAGTCTAATGTTTGCCTAATGATTAAGTTATGAAAAATGTCGAAATCGAAAAAATGAGTTCATCGCTGTCTGGGCTAAACCTCGGTCGGAATATTGACGTGATCGAAACTAATCCTTCGCCGAGGGTCGGCGACGTGGTCGCAGTCAGGTCTCTGTCTGAAAGCCTTACGTATAGCAATCCGGAACTGCCGACAGGACGCCTGCTGATTTCGATCTCAAATGAAAAGAGCTTGGTGACAATGTTATGAATAAATTAAAGGCAGCAATATTCGGAGGCTCTGGCTATGGCGGTAGTGAGTTGCTTCGCATCTTGCTGCTCCATCCAAACATTGAGATCTGTCTCGTAACAGCCAACGAACACGCCGGGAATGCGGTCGGCGAGGTCCATAAAAACCTGAACGGTCTGACGGAATTGATGTTTTCGAAAGCCCCGGAAGATCTGTCCTCATTGGAAGATCTTGACGTTGTATTTTTCGCGCTACCGCACGGTCAGGCATTAAACGTTATTCCGTATTTGCCTGGTAATGTGAAAGCAATAGATCTTTCGGGTGATTTTCGAATCGACGATTCAGATGTGTTCAAGGAATTTTATAAACTCGATCATACCGCCTCTTTACTGCAGAAGGATTTTTTCTACGGCCTAACCGAAACGAATCGATCCGCAATCGCGGCTGCCAGGTATATTGCGAATCCAGGCTGTTTTGCGACGGCGACTTTGCTTGCGTTAGCTCCGATGGTGGCTAGCGGATTGCTGACGGGTAAAATTATTGTTGATGCAAAGACGGGGTCGAGCGGGTCCGGGGCAAAAGCGGCGGCAAATACCCATCATCCGCAACGAATGAACTCTTTCTACGCGTACAAGCCGTTCATTCACCAGCACGTTCCGGAGATCGAACAGCATCTGCGTTCGGTCGGAGATTTTTCGAACGAATTAGTGTTCATGACACACAGTCTGCCAGTTTCGCGCGGCATATTTGCTTCGTGTTATCTCGAAACAACGACGAACCTTACGAACGAAGATCTTAGGAATTTGTATTCTCATTTCTATCGGGACGCATTTTTCGTTCGAATCGTTGAAGGCTCCCCCGATATCAACTGGGTCAAGAACACAAATTTTTGCGACATCTCGGTGCATTCACAAGGCAAACAGGTCGTTATTTTTTCAGCGATCGATAATCTGGTCAAAGGAGCGGCTGGTCAGGCTGTCCAAAATATGAACTTAATGTTTGGACTGGATGAGAGAACCGGTCTTATCTTCACTGGAAGCAACCCCTAAACACGATGAATTTTACGGAAATACAACAGTTAGAGGACGACTTTCAAGTAGAAACTTACGCCAAGATCGGCATCTCTATTGAACGCGGATCGGGTTCTTGGGTTTGGACAAGCGAAGGTGAGAAATATCTCGATCTTTACGGCGGCCACGCTGTTTGCGCGACAGGTCATTCGCATCCACATGTCGTAAAGGCGATACAAGTTCAGGCTGAAAAAGTCCTGTTTTACTCTAACCTCGTCTATTCTGGTATTCGAGCGAAAGCTGCCGAGAAACTAGTATCAGTTGCACCAGAATCGCTGACGAAGGCCTTTTTCTGCAATTCGGGAACAGAGGCGAACGAAAATGCAATGCGAATGGCGCGAATGGCAACGGGGCGTGAAAAGATTCTAACGTTCACTGGGGGCTTTCACGGGCGAACGGCTGACTCAATTTCCGCAACTTTTCTTGGAAAATATCGCGATATCGGCAGACCGAATGTTCCGGGACATGTCTCAGCGGTATTTGGTGATTTTGAGAGTGTTAAATCCGTAGCCGATCGTGAGACCGCCGCGATAATGCTGGAACCGATCCAGTCGATGGCCGGTGTCGCCGAAGCAGAGCCTGAATTCTTTCGCGGACTTCGAACCTTGTGCGACGAACTCGGTATCGTTCTTATTTTCGATGAAGTACAGACAGGTCTCGGGCGTACTGGAAATTGGTTTTTTGCCGGCAGCGAGCTTGCCGATGCGGTTGTACCCGACATCGTGACATTAGCAAAATCCCTTGGCAGCGGCCTTCCGGTTGGAGCGTGCCTCGTGAATAGTTGCATTTCCGAGAGCGTTAAACTTAACGATCTCGGGACAACATTTGGCGGCGGAATGATAGCGATGGCCGCTGTCTTAGCTACCGTTGAGGCGATCGAGGCCGGCAACATGGCTGAGAATGCGAAGAAGGTCGAGCATCACCTTCGTGATTCCCTGTCCGGCGTGCCGGAAGTGGTCGCAGTCCGCGGAAAGGGTTGTCTTTTGGGAATAGAGTTCGCCGAACCCTGTTCGTCAATCCATAAGAAGCTGCTCGAGTCCCAGATAATTACCGGCACGTCAAGCAACCCTCATGTTCTGAGACTTTTACCGCCACTTTCCACGAATGTGGATGAGATTAGTATGTTGGTGGAGGTTCTTTCAAATCGATGAATTATCTAAAGACGTCTGAATTCTCGACTGCCAACCTGACGGCGTTGATAGAGTCCGCCCTCAAAATTAAAAGTGGACAATTTAGAGATAAACCACTAGATGGCAAATCAGTCGCACTCGTCTTTTTCAATCCTTCGCTGCGAACGCGGGCGTCAATGCAGGTCGGTATTTACGAGCTAGGTGGAAACGCCGTCATTCTGGAACCCGGCGGCACCTCATGGACGCTCGAACATCGTGACGGCGTTGTCATGGACGGGAATAAGACCGAACACCTTGCAGAATTCGTCCGTGTCTTGGAGCGATATGTTTCCGCCATCGGCGTCAGGACGTTCGCAGAACTTGACGACTGGGAGACCGAGCGTACCGACCCGATACTTAACGCCTTTGCAAAGTACGCAACCGTTCCCATCATTAATCTGGAGTCGGCAATGCATCATCCATGTCAGTCATTGGCGGATATGATGACGATCCGGGAAAAATTGGGACCGACGAAGAAAAAGGTCTTGTTAACTTGGGCGTGGCACCCAAAACCTCTGCCGATGGCGGTGCCAAACAGTTTTTCCCTCGCATCTGTCCAGTTCGGTCATGATCTGCGTGTCGCACATCCGAACGGCTATGAACTCGACGAAGCATTGATCGCCGAAGTCGAAAATCAAGCTTCAGCCAATGGCGGAAGCGTAGAATTCACTGACGATCCGCACACCGCCTTCGACGACGTCGAAGTGGTATACGCAAAAAGCTGGGGAGGAAAGCAATTCTACGGCAAAAGTGATAAAGATCTTGAATACAGATTGAATTTACGGGAAAACTGGATCGTTGACGAGGCAAAAATGGCTCGTTCAAATGCGGCCGTATTTATGCACTGCTTACCCGTTCGCAGAAACGTTATCGTTTCCGACGGAGTGCTCGATTCACCCCGTTCTGTTGTCGTCGACGAGGCAGAGAACCGATTGCACATTCAGAAGGCAATTCTGACCGAGTTATTGAAGAACTAGGAAGTTGGCGGTAGCCCGAGATTAAATAAGGGCTCTCAACGCGACAGTCCGCACGATCGCAAAGGCATATCTCTCGACCGGTGCACAAAAAAAACACTTTATGGACATAGAAAACCTCGACCTTTTAAGAGAATCCCTCCCCTATATCCAAAAGTTTCAAGGCAAGACGTTCGTCGTGAAGTTTTCGGGTAAAGTGACCGAGGACAAAGAAAATCTCGCATCGCTCGCGGAGGAACTGGCACTGCTCCATCAGGTTGGTATCCGCGTCTGTGTTATCCACGGCGGCGGGAAGCAGTTGACCGAACTTGCTAAAAAACTCGGCGTCGTTCAGACCGTGATCGAGGGACGCCGGGTGACCGACGACGACACATTGGAACTGGCTAAAATGATCTTTCGGGGGAAGATTAACACGGAAATACTCGCTCAATTCCGTCGCCGAGGGATTCAGGCTGTTGGGCTTTCGGGTATCGACGGCGGAGTTGTAAAGGCAGTCCGGCGTCCGCCCAGGGATGTCGTTAATAAGAAAACCGGAGACACAGAAACGATCGATTTCGGCCACGTGGGCGACGTCGTCGAGATCGACGCTTCGCTGATAAACACGCTCCTCGACAGCGGTTATCTGCCAGTGATCTCTTCTCTCGGTGCCGATGACGATGGCAAAATCTTCAACATCAACGCAGACACGATCGCATCCGAGATCGCCGCCAGCCTGCAGGCTGAAAAATTGATCCTACTGAGCGACATTAACGGGATCTATCTCGACGAAAACGATGAAAATACTAAGCTTTCGCAGATCACAACGTCCGATGCGCGCAAAATGATCGAGTCAGGTCAGGCGACGGGAGGAATGATACCAAAACTCGAAAGTCTGATTGCCCTGCTCAACCGCGGAGTAAGTTCAGCGCACATCGTCAGCGGAACTCGCCGAAACGCTATCCTTGCTGAGGTTTTCACTGACGAAGGAACCGGAACAATGATCGTCGAGTAACAAAAAAAAGCAAATCCGGAATGGATCTGCTTTTTTAATAAAATGGTGCTCAGGGGGGGACTCGAACCCCCACGGATTACTCCACACGCCCCTCAA
>JBBRUA010000040.1:0-15073 GCA_038248245.1 Pyrinomonadales bacterium
GGCGTTTATATACGCCGGATTTCTTTTTCGAAAAATATTTTACATTTCGGATCTGTCGGCGTATTTTTATTTATCGGTATGATCGCCCTCGGTATTGGTCTTAGCGGTTTTGTCCGTACGACGGTATTCGCAAAGAGCCTTGAGTCCATTCCTGCTTCGGCACATATGGCAACAGTTGCTGCGCAGAATGTTGCGCAGGAAACAGCCTCATTGGATTATTCACGGCCGACAGCAGGAAACTACACGGCAAATAGCGGTGGTCCGGAAATTCCGGATGAGAATGACGCTGATGATTCGGCCCTTGAGAGTCAGATCCGCCTAGTCAAGTCATCTATGTTATCGGGGAATGTTCCTAACATGTGGGCACATCTCGGAAAGATCAACAATGAGTTTGGCTTTCGCCGCAATCCATTTGGCGGACGATCATACGAATTTCACGCCGGGATGGACATCGACGGCGAAAGAGGTGACCTCGTTAGTGCTCCGGGCAGTGGCAACGTTATCAAGGCAGCTTGGTCCGGTGGCTACGGCAACATGATAGAGATCGACCACGGCAACGGGATCACGACGCGTTACGGGCATCTTTCGAAGATCGACGTTGCAGTCGGTGATACGGTCACTCGCGGCCAGTTGATAGGCTACGTTGGTTCGACGGGACGCTCGACCGGACCTCACCTTCACTTCGAATTCCGCTTGAACGACAGATCGATCAATCCACGGCACTTCTTGCCCCAGGAACCCATAGAGATCGGGAACGCGGCTAAATAACGGCTTTTAGAAGTTTACGATCATTGGCGAGTTGCTCACGGGCGGCTCGCTTTTTTATTGACTGGCATTAGAACGTTAATACCGATATAATCTATGTTTATCCGCTTTTGGAAATTTGCTCAATAAACGTTATTCGTACTGACTATGAAAAAGAAAATATTTGCTTCGTATCTATTGCTGACCGCAATTTTGTTTTCCACTTTCTCGACCGGCCTCGCCTTCGATGAGGGAATGTTTGCACCCGGACAGATCGCGGGCCTTGGACTTAAGAAAAAAGGGTTAAAGATAAAGCCCGAGGATATTTACAATCCGACTGGTGTCGGTTTGACCGACGCGGTTATTCGTCTCAGCATTGGCTGTACCGCTGAATTCGTTTCGCCCGACGGACTGATCCTCACAAATCATCACTGCGCTTTCAGCGCCCTTGTTGCGGCATCGACTCCGGAAAAAGATCTCGTAGAAACAGGCTTCAAGGCCGATAATCGTGCAGGTGAGATTTCGGCGAAAGACTATTCGATCTTCATGACGAACCGGGTTGATGACGTCACGTCAAAGATCAAGGCAGGCACCGAGAATCTCTCGGGCGAGGCTCTCGCCGCCGCTTATAAGAAGAATACCGACGAACTCACCGCCGCTGAGCAGGCAAAAGCTCCGAAAGGCTCGACGATCCGGATACAGATGTTGAATAGCGGTTATTTCTTTTACCTTTATCAGACAACTGAGGTCAAAGACGTTCGGATCGCTTATGCTCCACCGCGCAACATCGGCGTCTTCGGCGGAGATCCCGACAACTTTGAATGGACTCGCCACACGGGCGATTTCACGTTCCTCCGTGCGTACACGGCACCGGACGGGTCGTCTGCGTCGTATTCACCAAACAATGTGCCGTTCAAACCGAAAAAGTATCTCACGATGAACATCGGCGGCTTGAAAGATAACGATTTTGTCTTCGTTCTAGGCTATCCGGGCAGCACAACTCGTTACCGTGAGAGCCAATCGATCGCGTATGCTCAGGACGCTAATTTCCCTTTTCTTGAGAAATGGCTAAATGCTCTCAGCACCAGCCTGCGTCAGATCGGTTCGACGGACGAAGAAAAACGTATCTCGTTTCAGGACAGTATCGCCAGTTTTGACAACTCACGAAAAGCTTTTGGCGGCGGCCATCTGCGGCTGAGACGTGCGAACGTGGTAGCGATGAGAGAGGCCGAGGAAGCCCGCCTCGCCACCTGGATAGCGGCAAATCCTGAGCGACAAAAGAAATACGGGACGGTACTGGCAGAACTCAAAACCCTGTCGAACGAAGCCAATGCTGCATCAAAACGTGATGCGATAATTCGCCGTTTTCCCGATCCGAACTCAATGGTAGTTTTGGGACAAATGGTTGCCGCCGCGACGGCTGTAAAGCAGGGACGAACCCTGACCGCAACACAACGATCTGGTAAGGCAGCAGAGATTACCGATGCTCTTAAAGCCCGCGAAGCCGCTCACGAGCGAGAGATGCTGAAATTCTTCTTTAGATCCTTCGACGAGCTTCCGGCTAATCAGCGTTTTGCTGCGGCCGACAGCAAGTTTGCCAATAAAACGGGCAAGGCTCGCCGTGATGCAGAAGTTGCTTTTGCCACGGAAATAGCTGACGGCCCAAATGCTACCGCAGCAAAAATCGCTGACCTTTACGGAATGACTTTTGCGGAAATTCAGTCGAAACACCCGTTCATTGCAGGAGTTGTCGATGAACGTGCCGCACTTGCTGCCCGCAGTGCAAAATTCGCGGCAAGCATCGACCATCTTCGTTTGATGTATATGCAGGCGATGACGGAAATGAAAGGCGGCGTGGTCTACCCTGACGCCAATTCCTCGCTAAGGTTCGCATACGGGAACGTGAAAGGTTATACGTCGCGCGAAGCCGAAGACCGATCGCCTTTCACAACGATGAAGGGAATGTTTGAGAAGGACACCGGAATCAACCCGTTCGATGCTCCTCAGAAACTAAAAGATCTGAATGCTGCGAAAGATTTCGGCCAATATGGTTCGGGCGACACCGTTGGCCTGAACTTTATTTCTACGACCGACATCATCGGCGGAAACAGCGGCAGTCCGATCCTTAACGCCAATGGCGAGCAGGTCGGCCTTTGCTTTGATGGGAATTTCGAAGGCCTCGGTAACGATTTCTATTACGACTACGACAAAAATCGTACGATCTCTGTCGATATTCGCTACGTCCTTTTCGTCACAGAAAAATTCGGCGGTGCGAAGTGGATAGTTGATGAAATGAAAATAGTCGGCGGCAAAAAATCGTAAGAGTTTAAACGAAAATGCCTAAAAGGAGCATGAGCCGAAGACACACGTCTGGCTCGTGCTCTTTTTTTGCGTTTTATTAAGGATTGCAATTGCTTGACAACTTTACTTCGCAATCGTTGCCGCTATTTTAGGTATATGCCGGAGCAGCAGATCATTGTTTATTCGGTTTTAGAGTGGGAGCTGTCTTTTTCTCGGCAAGATGCTCAAATGCCCGCGAACTCGACAGCGGAAGTTCCTTGAAAAGTACACGAACGAAATGCCGTAATTTTCTTCACTACTAGGTCCGAAAGCCCAACAAATCCGAACGCGATCTCTATTTGTCCCTAAATGATCGGAGTTCAGAATCAGTCGGTCGCGATCTTGGTAGGCACCAGTGCTCTCTGTCGATCGAAATGCCCGACGATCTCCATCGCCGTTTTTGCACCGACGAATGGCGACAGAGCTTCAACTGTCGCGGTGGCGATCCTTTCGATGGAACCGAAATTCCTTAGCAACTTCATTTTTCGCTTTTCACCAACGCCCGGGATCTCGGACAACTCTGACGAAAAATCGCGCTTCTCACGGCGTTTTCGATGAAATTCGATAGCCGTTTTGTGCGTTTCCTCGCGTACCTGCAGGATGAGCCGGAACGCGAGCGAGTGGCGGTCGAATTGGATCGGCTGATCTTCGCGGCCGTGAATGAGCAAATGCGATATCTCTTTATGCTGTTTGGGCGGTTTGACCAGGCCGACCAACATTATTTGCTCAAGATCCAGAGCCTGCATCGCCGCATAGGCCGCTGACAACTGGCCCTTGCCGCCATCGATGAATATTAGTTGAGGTAGCGGTTTGCCCTCAGCAATCACTCTTTTGTAACGACGGAAGACCGCCTCGTGCATCGACGCAAAGTCGTTCGCGCCCTCGACCGACTTAATTATGAACCGTCGGTACGCGTAGCGTGCGGGCTTCCCGTTCTCGAACACGACAATTCCAGCCACGTTCTCCGAACCCGAGATATTCGATATATCAAAGGATTCGATCCGCTCCGGGAAATATGAAAGTTCCAGCAGTTGCTGTAGTTCTTCGAGAACCTTTTCACTATCAGGTTTGAGCACTCGGAAACGCTGCTCGAACGCTATTTTCGCATTCGTCTCCACGAGTTCGACCATGCTCTTTTTTGTTCCTCGTCTAGGGTCGAGGATCTTTACACGGCGACCGCGGCGTTTTGTGAGTGCAAGTTCCAGAATTGCCCGGTCGTCAAAATCCCGCGGCACATGGATCTCAAGTGGCACGTAATCGGTGGAATAATATTGTGCCAAAACTTCGCCGAGAAACTCACCGGGATCGAACGTATCGTCTTCGGGCAAGTCCTCCCAGAAAAATTCGCGACGCCCGACGATACGCCCTTCGCGCATAGTGAATAGCTGCAGTGCAAGCCGCTGTTTCTCACGGTAATACCCGATAATATCGACATCGCGATCCGCGGTCGTCGCCATCTTTTGCTGTTCACTCAGCGAAAGGACCGTTCGGTGCAAATCGCGAAATTTTGCTGCCAGTTCATACTGCCCCGCTTCGGAATAATGCCACATACGGCCTTCGAGAGTTTTTCCCAGCTCCTTATTCTTGCCTTCGAGCAGCGTCTTAACATCATCCGCCGCTTCCCTATATTCCTCCTGCGTGCAAAGGCCTTTTACACACGGTCCAAGACACCGTTTCAAATGGTATTCGAGACACGGCCTCGGCAATTTGCCATCGATCTCGATCTCACAAGTACGAAGCTGAAAAGCCCTGTTAATGAGATTGAGCGTGTTTCTGGCCATCGTCGCGGGTAGAAACGGCCCATAGTAATTTGAGCCGTCACGCGTGAGTTTACGAGTCACCACGACCTTTGGAAATGGCTCGTTCGTAAGCTTTAGATGTGGATAGGACTTGTCGTCTTTGAGGAATACGTTGAACTTAGGCTTGTGTTTCTTGATCAGATTGGACTCGAGCACAAGAGCCTCAACCTCATTATCGACAACGATAAACTCAAAATCCGCGATCACCTTCACCAGTTGCCGCGTCTTCGGATCGTGGTTCCTACTCGAATGGAAATACGAGCGAACGCGATTCTTCAAATTCTTAGCCTTACCGATGTAAACGATCTTGCCGGCGGAATTTTTATGGATATAAATTCCTGCATCGGTAGGCAGAGTTTTAAGCTTTTCGGCGATCGTCATTATGTAAATTCTACCTTATCTACTGGAGGAACCTTAAAATCCGATCAAGATTTTACCGATTACCAAGTTCGTGTCTTACCCGATAAATGCTAATATCTGGATCATTCAAGTCGGTAAATTTGTCGGAATTCTTACCCGAGCACTCGCCGGCAGTTCGAAGAAAGTTCTTGTTCATGGAGCTAAATAAACACCGATAGGAAGTTCGTTTGAAAGAGACGATAATAACTACATCACCCGAAGAAGCCGCTGCGTTTATCAAAAGCGGCGGCATTGTAGCGTTTGGAACTGAGACCGTTTACGGCCTCGGGGCAAATGTGTTCGATAAAGTAGCAATCGCAAAAATATTTGTCGCTAAACAACGCCCGCCAGACAATCCGCTGATCGCACACATATCCGATCTGCGGCAATTGGCCGAGTTGGTCACCGAGATAACGGAATCTGCTCAGAAGTTTATCGACGCCTTCTTCCCCGGGCCTCTGACCATTGTATTAAAAAAGCAGGATCGTATTCCGATGAACGCCACCGCCGGATTAGATACGATCGGCGTTAGGATGCCAATCCTCGACTCGGCCCGACAATTTCTTCGCTCGTGCGAGGTTCCGATAGTCGCCCCTTCCGCGAACATTTCCGGACGTCCGAGCCCGACCACTTGGCAGGCCGTCCTCGAAGATCTCGATGGCCGCATCGATTGCATTCTGCGTGGCGAACCTACGGCTATTGGACTGGAATCCACCGTCGTCGACTGCTCAGGCTATACTCCCGTACTGTTACGTGCCGGTTCTATCACACTTGATCAACTGATCTCGGTCGTACCTGAGACAATAGGAATCTCTGAATTGGAAGGCGAAGCTCCAAAAAGCCCGGGAATTAAACATCGTCACTATTCGCCGCAAGCGAAGGTTATTTTGATCGATAACGTCTTTGCTTTCGATAGACATGATCTGAATGGGCCCGCCAACGCGTTCATTGGACTAACCACTCCGCCAGCGTTTTTTCGTCTCGCTAGACTGTGCGATTCGATCGAAGAATATGCTCACGACGTTTTTGAATTCTTTCGGGAATGTGACCGCTCTGAGATAGAAACTATTTATTGTGAAATGGTCGACGAGACCGGACTCGGGGTGGCCCTAACGGATCGTTTGCGTCGAGCGTCAAAAGGTTAGCGATCAGCGCGCATCGACGACCAAGATTGCCATTTCGCCATTGTCGGCGATAACTTCCGCGGAAAGCTTCTCGTTTGACGTTACCTGCACCAGATATTCGAGCGGCACTAAAACCAGCACCTTCTTGCCGCCCTCCCGCTCGATCTCCGCCAAAACTTCCCCCGGGCCGTAGAGTCGCTTTTGCTTTCCCGATTCGTCACGGAGCAGACGGCCGGCGGCATAGAATTCCGCATTATGCGATACCGCATGCAGACTTAGCACCGTTTCGGTCGAATATCCGCGTTCGCTTGCCTTCCGGATCAAAGCCTTAACCGAATCCGTATCCGCAAATCGGGGCACCACAGTCAAGAGAGCGATGATTGTCCCCAGAAAGACAGTCAGTGCTACTCCCGGAATTATGAGACCCCACGATCTGCTCTTTTGAGCAAGCCCAGTAACATAGACCGCAGTCAAGATGATCGTCGCGGGAACAGATGGCAAAATATAGCCCGGAAGCTTAGAACCCGACAGCGAGAAAAATACTAAGGGAACAAGCAGCCACGCAAAAGAGAAAAGCAGAAGCGGCGAGTATGGATCCGAATTTCGTTTTAACTCCACCGAGCCTTTAGATCGGAGGCCCTTTCTTATAGTCGACCATAGCGACGCAAAGAAAATCGGCAGCCACGGCAGCGTCATCAGCGGCAGTATCCATAGAAAGAAATAGAAAGGCTGTGGATGCTGGAACTTATTGGACGTAAATCGCTGAAAATGATGCTGGACGACAAACTCGTCGATGAACGGATATCCATTTTGTAGATACACCGGGACGTACCACGTCGCGGCCACGATCGCCGCGATCATTGTTCCCCAGAACAAACTTAGAATAAATGTTACGCTCGGGAGCCGCCAAGACAGCAAATAATAGAAAGTGACGATCGCAAATGGAAATACTATCCCGATCAGTCCTTTCGCCAGTAAAGAAACTCCGATAAAAAAATAAAACAGGAACAGAGAGAATGAAACTCCTGACTTTTTGAAGTCGTCGCCCGCACTCAACTCATTCTTCGAGTGCCAAATAAAGAAACTTGCCAGAGCGGCGGTCATCGGGAAAGTTATTATGATATCAAAACTTGCTCCACGCGAAAATACTATGACCCCGATCGTCGACGCTGCAATGAGCAAAAGATAATATGGTAGGTCTTTCGCCGGAGAGTAGAATGAGAAACGCCTTTCTCTAACCAAGATCGTCCCTAGGAACCAAAGGCTAGCCACTGTTCCAATTCCGAATAATGCCGGGCCGAACCGGGTAGCAAATTCATTTACGCCGAAAACGTGGTATGACGCGATCTGAAGCCAATATAGAAGTGCCGGCTTTTCGAACCATGTAAATCCCCCGAGGGTTGGAGTGACCCAGTCACCTTTCTCGAACATCTCACGCGCGACCTGTGAGTATCGAGGTTCGTCAGGCCCGACAAGAGGTATCGTCAGGCCGAAAAAATAGACAAAAACCGTTAGAACAGCGAAAAGGATCTGCGCATATTTGCCCAAAGTCGGAACACTTGATTTTGCGGTCTTTGTAATTTCCGTTGTCATAATTGAGAATGTAAAGTATTGCTGAAAAACGAATTGTTATCAAATTATGGGAGAAAATCGTAAGTTAAAGGTCGCCGCCGTCGGCGTCGGAAGCCTCGGCCGGCATCACGCAAGAAATTACGCGGAATTAGTGGCCGAGGGCCGTGTCGAACTCATAGGAATTTGCGACGCTGACCAAGAGACCACTGATCGAGTCGCTGCGGACAGTTCCTGTCAGGGGTTCACAAAGTGGCGCGATCTTCTCGGTAAAGTCGATGCAATCTCAGTAGCGACGCCCACCGAGATGCACTGCGAGATAGCCTGTGCCTTTCTCGAGACCGGCGTCCACGTGCTCGTGGAAAAACCGATCGCACTGACTCTAGACGAAGCGGACAAAATGATCGCTGCCGCCAAGCGGTCAGGAGCGAAGCTGATGGTTGGACAACTCGAGCGATTTAATCCGGCGATGGTCGCGCTTCGGCCGCACGTCTCGAATCCCCTTTATTTCGAGATCCACCGCGTTTCCCCATTTCCTAATCGTTCGCTCGACGTCGATGTCGTTCTCGACGTGATGATTCACGACCTCGACGCGGTGCAATGGCTAGTTGGTGAAAACATCGCGGTGTCCGCAATTCATGCGGTTGGCATTGCCGTCGTTTCGAATAAAGTTGACGCTGCGAACGCCCGGATTGAATTCGAGAACGGGGCGGTCGCAAATATCACCGCATCGAGGATCGGCACCGACAAAATACGCAAGACACGGTTCTATCAAACGAATTCTTACGTCGTATTAGATTACGCGACTAAATTTGCTTCCGTCACTTCCCTTAATCCCGATGCCGCTCATCCGCTACTCGGGATCTCAATCAACCGCCTTGAGATAAACGATGTCGAACCCCTTCGGGCCGAGATCGTCGCGTTTCTGGATTCGGTAGAGAATGATACAACTCCATCTGTGACCGGCGAAGACGGCCGCAGAGCACTCGCGTTGGCAGTTGGAGTTTTGGAAAAGATCGACGCTCACAAAACTCGTCTGCAGCAGCGATCATCTTTGCCTGCCTAATTACGGCTCAATTGCAAGTGAATAATTCGATCTCAACATTTCTGCAGAAACGTATCGACGCTGGTGACTTTCCGTCAGCGGTCTACCTTGTCGCGGAAAAAGGAGAGATCGTGCTGCACGAAGCTCTTGGCCATTCCGTTATCGAGCCTGAACTGATCGAGGCCCAAAAGGATACGATCTACGATCTGGCGAGTCTGACAAAGGTTTTGGTGACGGGTCTATTGTGCGCAAGATTAGTTGAGCAAGGCCGAGTCGACCTTGACCAAATTATTGAACATTATCTTCCAGAACTGATTGAATTCGGGGTTCCAATCGAATACGACGGTTTGGATGTATTAATCTCAGAATTACTGACCCATCATTCTGGATATCAGTCGTGGAAACCGTTTTACTTGCTACTTAACCCTCAAAAGTCTCACACGCTTAACGAGGTACTATTTTCTATTGGAAACCGGCTCGCACCTCAACTGGAGCCTGAGGTGATTTACAGCGACTTAAATTTCATAATGCTCGCTGGTCTGATTGAAAAACTCTACGGGAAACGCCTTGATCAAGCCGCTAGAGATGAGATATTTGAGCCGCTTGGGTTGATACGTACTTCCTACAATCCATCAATAGACCTGAGGCAACGAATTGCTGCTAGCGAGAAAGGTAACGAATTTGAAAAGAATACATGCATCGAACAAGGCTATCTTCAACCCGACGAAAAGAACCCAGTCGTTACCGCTTTCGGTTCTGACCTTACCCGTTTTCCGAGATCCGTGTTCCGCACCAAGACGATCTGGGGCGATGTGCACGATGGAAACGCGTATTTTATGGGCGGCGTTGCCGGGCACGCAGGACTGTTTTCGACCGCTGAGGAAGTTTTCAAGATCGCACAACAGTTTCTGCCGAATTACACGTCTCTGTTAAAGCCAGAGACGTGCGAGCTTTTTCGCACCAATTTCACGGCAGGAATGAACGAGCACCGCTCATTCGCTTTTCAATTGGCATCCACGCCTGATTCGACCGCGGGAACAAAAATGTCGCCCGAGAGCTTTGGACACCTTGGGTTTACAGGAACGAGTTTGTGGATCGATCCGATCAAGGAACGCGTGTTCATTTTGCTTACGAATCGCACTCACAACCATTCATTGCCGTTCGTGAATATTAACTCTGTTCGACGCCGTTTTCATGATCTGGCAATAGACTTCCTCGATCAAAATTCCTAGCAACGAATACTGCAACCTTTTAATCATAGTCAACGCTTTCCCCAAAGTCTTCGAGATGGGAGTTACGGTACTGATGAAAAAGTTTGCTGCACTATTTATTATATTTGGAAGTTTAGTTTTCGCGGCATTTGGCCAGTCGAATACTTCGACTCGTCCGCGGGTTGCGGCAACTCCGACACCAAGGGCGCCGGTTCTTCAGAACGAGCAGAGACCGTCGGCCTCCAACACTAACCGCCCTCCGGTTTTGACCGGCAATTCGCGTCAGACTTCACCGCTTCCGAGGCCGACCCCCGTCGATGATGACGAGAACGAGATCATTAAGGTTGAGACAAATCTCGTGACGATGCCGGTTTCTGTCCTCGATCGTGACGGCCGCTATGTCTCTGGGCTTCAGCAGCGAGATTTTCAGATATACGAGAATGGCATCGAGCAAAAGGTAGATTATTTTCAGTCGGTCGAAACGCCTTTCACCGTTGTAATGCTGATCGACGTCAGCCCTTCAACACAGTTTCGGATCGATGAGATCCAGAACGCAGCAATCGCCTTCATCGATCAACTTAGGCCCAACGATCGCGTCATGGTGATCTCATTCGACGAAAATATTAATGTTCTGAGTCCGATCACGAATAACCGCTACCAGTTGAAAAATGCGATCCGCAACCTGCAGTTTGGCGACGGAACGAGCCTTTATGAAGCAGTCGATTACGTCATCAACCAGGAAATGAGCAAGATTCAGGGCCGCAAAGCCGTGGTTTTGTTCAGTGACGGTGTGGATACGACTTCACGGCGAGCATCATATCAGAGTACCGTAGCGATGACGGAGGAAGTTGATTCGCTGTTTTATACCATACGTTACGATACATCGCGAGATATGAATAGTAGCGGGGGTGGTGGCAATAATTATCCATACCCGCAGCCGAGACGCAGAAATGGACGCGTTTCGATGGCTGACATTCTCGGAGCGATATTGTCTGGAAGTGATGTAGATTTAGGCGGTGGCGGTGGCCGACGCGGTGGCGGTGGGGCGGGTTCGAGTCCAACGGAGTATGAGACAGGCCGCAAATATCTCGAAGCGATCGCTCTTAAAAGCGGCGGACGCAGATTCGAGGCTCAGTCGATCACGAACGTTACCGCCGCCTTCTCGGGGATCGCCGAGGAATTGCGTCGGCAATATTCGCTCGGGTATTATCCGGTAAACGTCGGAACTGTCGGCGAACGCAAACAGATAAAGGTCCGCGTCATGCGCCAGGGTGTCGTGGTCCGGGCAAAGAATAGCTACATCGTCGGTCAAAACAATAATGTCGCCGGGCGATAGAACAGTAACAAGGCGAAATGCAAAGGTCGGCGTATGTCGGCCTTTTTCGCATGTTGCATCCTTTTACCACTCTCAACGCATCGAAGATAGCGTATCAGTTCGATCAATTCTAATGAGATATTTATCCCTCATCCTTTGCTTGTGTTTTCTGGCTTTCGCCGTTGATGCTCAGTCCGGCCAGAGAACAGTCAATGCTAGTGGTAAAGCGAATCAGCGTCCTGCCGCGACTCTGACTCCTTCTCCTACTCCTGAAGAGAGTACTGCGTCGAGTGACGTCCCGGCGGCAGACGACGGAGAGATAATCACGGTAAATACTCAACTCGTGTCGATCCCGGTTCGTGTAATGGATAAAAAAGGCCGTTTTGTAGGGGGAATGGTTAAAGAAAACTTTAAGGTTCTCCAAGACGGTGTTGTACAGGAAGTCGCACTTTTTTCGAACGAACATCAACCATTCACAGTTGCTCTGATGCTCGACATGAGTTATTCGACGAAGTTCAAGATCAGCGAGATCCAGGCCGCGGCGATCTCATTCATAGACCAGTTAAGGCCGCAGGACAAGGTGATGATAACGTCGTTCGACGGAGAAGTGCGGATTCTTAGCGAAGCCACTAGTGATCGCAAGGTCATATATCAGGCGATCAAAAGCACTAAGATCGAAAGCGGGACAAGCCTTTATGAAGCAGTTGATGTTGTAATGAACGACCGCCTGCGAAAGATCGACGGTCGAAAAGCGATAATTCTGTTCACTGATGGCGTGGACACTACGAGCCGCCGCATCACTGATTATCAGAACTTGCAGGACGCAATGGAACTTGATGCTTTGATCTACACGATCCGTTACGACACGTTTGCGGATGTGCAGGCAATGAAGAATAAGCCGACTACTGAGCCACCTCCGATCACAATTCCTGGCCAGAGCGGTGGCAGCCCTTTTCCCAAAATATTGACCTCTATCGGCACCGCGAGTTCCCAAGGAACAACGCCCGAGGAATACAGACATGCCGAGGAATACCTCGACCAGCTGTCGCTACGAACTGGCGGACGTAAATACATAGCCAGTTCCCTCACGAATCTGGCGGAGGCCTACACTAAGATCGCCAGCGAACTGCGAGAGTTTTACAGCATTGGATATTATCCAAAAGAAGACCGGGTCGCGGGTAAAAAGACAACGATAAAGGTTCGCGTCGACCAGCCGGGACTCGTTGTTAAGGCACGTGAAGGTTATTTAAGCCGATCAAAAAAACTAGCCAGGTCGAACTAGATCTCCGTTCCGTCCTTTATCACGGCGTTTTTAGGAATAATGATTATTCCTTCACGAATATAGAACGAGCGGTCCGGCGAATCGTAGTTCTCTGCCCCTTCACGATTGATCAGCTTCACATTTTTCCCGATCCTTACATTCTTATCTATGATCGCCTTTTTAATATAGGTGTTCTCATCGATCCCGATATGCGGAATGCCGCGCTCGATATTCTTTTTGATCTCCTCGATCGACTCGAAAAAGTCCGTACCCATGATGATCGAGTCTTCGATATTGACTCCTTTATCGATGCGGCTTCGCAGGCCGATTATAGAGTTTCTGGCACGGACGCCGTTAAGGATACACCCTTCGCTAACCATTGAGTTGTCGATGTCGCAATTATGCATCTTCGACGGCGGCAGGTAGCGGCTGCGCGTGTAGATCGGTGCCGCTGTGTTAAAGAAGTTAAACTTCGGCAGCGGTGCAGCCAAGTCGAGGTTCGCTTCGTAAAAGGCGCGAATTGTACCGATGTCTTCCCAGTAATCTGTGAATAAATGGGCCTGAACGTTAAATTTCTCGATCGCTGCCGGAATGATCTCGCGTCCGAAATCAACCCACGTGTGATCAGTACCCAAAAGCTCAACTAGCCGATCATAATTAAAGACGTAAATACCCATCGATGCCAGGAAGGGGCGTTTTCCCGACTCTGCCTCGGTCAGTCCGAAATTGGTAGTATCGACCCGCATCGACTGCAAATCTTCACCCTGTGGTTTTTCTTTAAATTCAACTATATTGCCGGCCTCGTCTGTCTTCAGCAGCCCAAATTCCGGGGCTTCGTCCTCTCGGCAAGGAACTACAGAGATGGTCATATCGGCGCCGGTAGCGAAGTGGCGCTCGAGAAATTTACGGTAGTCCATTCGGTAAAGATGATCACCCGACAAGATCAGCAACGTATTGACCCGCCAATCGCGCAGATGGGGCAGCATTTGGCGCACGGCATCCGCAGTGCCCTGAAACCACTCAGGATTATCCTTGGTCTGCTCCGCCGCAAGAACCTCCACGAAACCGGTCGAAAAGCTCGAGAATCGATAGGTACGAGAAATGTGTCGGTTGAGTGACGCCGAATTGTATTGCGTAAGCACAAAGATCTGCGTGATCTCGGAATTAATGCAGTTTGACACGGGCACATCGATCAGACGGTAGGTTCCGCCAAGCGGGACCGCCGGTTTTGATCGCTCGTGCGTCAATGGAAAAAGCCGAGAACCGGCCCCACCGCCCAATATCACCGCCACGACATTTTCGTATTGACTCATAATTGAAGACCGCGGATTCCAATCTTTATGAAAGTACAATCAGAATAGCCAAGCCCCGTTAAACATTCAAGAACAGTCACCCAAAAATAGACAAAGAATTCCGAAAAAAGGACAATGGAAAATGTAGGAAACAATTTATAATTGCTCTCTCAGCTTCTTATTGTAAACTTTTAAATTCCGGCTTCAACCATGTGGTATTGGATCAAAATATTATTCCTGATCTTCATCGGATCGATAGCGGTGTGGATCGGCTACGAGTTGGTGACGTTCCCCAGCATTTCAAAACTGAAGAATGAGAACCCGACGACTAGTTCTATGATCGAGTACCGACTTTCCGAGGCTAAGGCTGGGGGCAAAGAAGGAAAGAAATTCATGATCTGGATGCCGATGGAGCAAATCTCGCCGAATTTGCAGCGTGCCGTTCTTGCCGGCGAAGATTCCCGATTTTTTCAACACAACGGATTTGACTGGGATGCGATCCAGTCGGCGTGGGACGAGGCGGTGAAAGAGGGCGAAAAGGAAGCCAAGGAAGAGGGCGATTACGACCCCAACGGCTGGATACCGCCGATGCCGAATTTCAAACGCGGAGCTTCCACCGTGACGCAGCAACTTTCTAAAAACCTGTTCCTTTCGGAAGACAGGAACTTTCTCCGCAAAGGCCGCGAGGCTGTTTATACATATTTTCTCGAACGCGAACTCTCCAAGCGGCGAATCCTTGAGATCTATCTGAACGTCATCGAGTGGGGCGACGGAATCTACGGCGCGGAAGCCGCCGCCCGCACATATTTCAAGAAATCCGCCTCCGATTTAACCCGCGACGAAGCGGCGTTCCTCTCGGCAATGATTCCGAGCCCTCTAAATATCTTTAACCCAGCCAAAAATCGCAAACGTGTGGTTCGCCGCCAAAAAGTCATTCTCCGCGGCATGAACTCGATCAAGTTGGCCTATTAAAA
>JBBRUA010000041.1:0-14941 GCA_038248245.1 Pyrinomonadales bacterium
CTTCGCTCTGGTGGCCGCTTTCTCGTTGCCGTTCGGCGTACTTGCAAATGGCGACGACGATCATGGAAGTGGATCCGCAAGCGGCGCATCGGGAGTGAAATCGGCCATAACCACGGTCACTGCGGAGCGCAATGTTCAAAATGACAGCGGTAATTTCAATCTCGTGTTGAAACGATCGCCCGGTGATCCGCGCACGGGCGAAACGGAACAGTTCATTATCCGCATCGCTGAAAAAGTCGAGGGCGGCTTTGGCGGAGGCGGGCCGATTCCGGTTGAAAAAGCGATTGTCACGGCAAAGATAACTAGACCGGACGGAACAGTTGTTGCTGAAAACCTCGCGGTTGAGGCCGCGGCCAACGGCAACTACCGCACAAGCTATAGTTTTGGCTCCGCTGGAGATTACAAGATCGCCTTCAACATAACGACTGAGGACAAACGGAGTTTCACGGCTGACTTTCCAGTTACGGTAGTTCGCGGCCCCGTCCGCACTTCGTTTTGGGTGGGCTTATTGATTTTGGCATTACTGACCATCAGCTCGCTTGGGTTTATCTTTTACTCTGCCCGACGGCGTGATGAAGCCAAAGTAAATTATAAGAGAGCGGTGCCGCTGGCAGGTCTATCACTCTTGCTCTTTGGTCTGGGTGTTATCGCACTTGCATTTCTTTTGCCTCCGCGCGAAACGAGAGCGGCGGCCCCGATCCCACCGATCGGCATGGATGAAATTGTAAAAGACGAACTGTCGGCGGCGGCTGTGTTGACGATTTCAAAAGAATCCCAATTGCTATTCGGCATCAAGACCGAAGCGGTCACGATGCGAAGCATTACCAGCGGATTAAAGACAACCGGCGTTGTCAGATCGCGGCCTGACGCTCGAGCGATGGTCGTTCCGCCGGTTGCGGGCCGCATCGTTCTGCGAGAAGGATTAACTCTCGGTTCCGCAGTGGGGCGAGGCGAGCGGATAGGCTATGTCGAGCAAATTCTTGACGTATCGGGACAAGTCGATCTAGAGTCGCAGCGGCTCGAGGTCGCGGCCCAGCAACGCGAGATGGAAGCAAAACGGCTAGAACTCCGAAACACGGTATTGCAGCTACAGGCCCAGCAGGCCGAACAACGATCCAAGGCCCAACAAGCACGGACACAACTTACTCAAGCTCAGCGTGAACTGCGCCGAGCGGAGAATCTCGTAGCGGTAAATGCCGCTCCGAGAAAACGAGTCGAGGAAGCACAGACCGCGGTCAGGGTCGGCGAGCAGGAAGTTATCGCCGCGGAGAGGCAGGTCGTTTTGATCGAAACTCAGATCAAACAATCTCAGGCGGGACAGGCGATCTTCGTATCGCCCCGCGTGAATCAACCGACGAAAACTTTCCCTTTGATAGCGCCGACGACGGGCATCGTCAACGAGATCAAGGCGACGAGCGGACAGCAGGTCGAGGCCGGAACCGAGTTGCTCTCGATAGTAAATCTCTCAACCGTTTTGATCGAGGCACAGGTCTTCGAACGCGATCTGACGACAGTTCGCGAATCGACGCGAGCAAGTTTTACGAGCGACGCTTTGTCAGGTGAGGTCTATTCGATCGGCACATCGGACGGCGACGGCCGTCTGTTGTCGATCGGCCAGACGGTCAACCAGCAGACACGTACCATACCGGTTATTTATGAAATGAAGAATCCGCTCAGCCGGCTGAAGGACGGGATGTTCGTCGACATTACGATCGACACGACCGGCGACCGGCAGGTTTTATCCGTGCCCAAACAAGCGGTCGTCAATGACCAGGGCCAGACATTTGTGTTTGTATTCATGGGCGGCGAGACGTTCGAAAAAAGACCGGTGGCATTGGCGGCCGAGGGTTCGGATTTTTACGAGGTTAAATCGGGTCTGAAAGAAGGAGAACGGGTCGTTACCGAAGGGATTTATCAGCTACGGTCGACCCAACCGACGGCCTAGCCGATTCAGCCGTCGCTTACCCGACGTGATATTTCTACCCATTCCGTGGGTTAAAACCTGCGGTTAAATAAAGATGATCGCTGCGCGATCTATCAATCGAATTTGAAAAGGGGAATTTTTAAGATTATGAAACGATTAAATATTTTGGCAACCATTATTGGCGGTGTATCTGCCACAGTTCTTTTCGCGGCGTGCAGCAGTGCACCGCAGATCAAAGCCGCCAACGATTCGAATACCGCGGTAAATAAAAACACTCAAACCGAGACCAGAGCTACAAAGTTTTCGGCTGAGTTTAAGACGACCCCGGCTGAGGTAAAAGCAGGCGAATCCGCCGAGCTTTCTTTTACGGTGAAGAATGACAAGGGAGAGGTAGTAAAGGATCTGCCGATTGTTCACGAGAAACCTCTGCACCTGCTCGTCGTCTCGGATGATCTTGCCGAGTATTATCACATCCATCCGGAACCACAAGCCGACGGCTCATACCGCGTTCCGTTCACGTTTCCAAACGGCGGCACCTACAAGCTTTATGCAGATTACACACCGAAAGATTCTCCGCAAGTCGTTGATACTTTCCCTCTAAAGGTTGCCGGGACGGAGCGAGCGAAGGTCGAACTGAAGGCTGACGCCAAACTCGAAAAGACGTTAGACGGTCTGCGTTTTGAGATGAAATCCGACGCGGAATTGATCACCGGGAAAGAGTTAATGCTCAATTTCAAAGTCTCCGACGCAAAAACGGGCAAGCCGGTGACCGATCTTGAAAAATATCTCGGCGAATACGCTCATTTTGTAATCATTAGCCAGGATCTTAGCAAATTTGTCCACGCCCATCCGATGTCAAAAGAGGAGCACGCTGGAGTGGGTCAAGACATGAAGAATATGGGTGCGAAGGATCAAAAGGTGGATGAAAGCAAACCGCATTCGCACGACGATAAGAATGCAGGAAACGGGGTGACAGCGCAGAGTCCATCGGAAGTCTCGGCTCATACAACTTTTCCGAAGAGCGGTCTTTTCAAGATATTCGCTCAGTTTCAACGTGCGGGCAAAGTTATAACCGTACCCTTTGTCGTCAACATCAAGGAAGGTGCAAAAGCGTCGGTTAAGCCGGTTTCCGAGGTGCAGTTCCCGGCTGATGCCAAGCGGGTCATTCTCAGCAAGAACGGATACTCGCCCGCCACCGTGACGTTCAAAAAAGGCGAGCCGATGAAGATCGCGTTTTATCGCAGCGATGAAGAAAACTGCGGAGGTGAAGTTGTTTTTAAGGATCTGAATATCACAAAGAAACTGCCGGTCGGTGAGGTGGTCGTTGTTGATCTAAGCGATTTGAAAGCGAGCGAGGTTTCATTCGCGTGCGGAATGGGTATGTATAAGGGAAAGATTTTAGTTCAATAGACACTCAGGATTCGTAGACCCCGCCGAGGCTAGGCGTTCGATAATTCTTAATGATTTTAATACAAGGAGGACAATTAAAATGAAGGGCAGCTATGCAAAATTCGGGGCGATGATCGCCACTTCGACGTTTGTCATGTTTTTCCTAATGTATCTGAATACATATGCCGCAGATCATCTTTTCTTCAGTGAAACGCGATTTTATATGGCGTTTTTGATGGGCTCGGTGATGGCGGTCATTATGCTGCTATTTATGCTGGATATGTACAAAAACTGGCGCTTGAACGCTGGGATTTTGATCGCCAGCATCTGCATTTTCGCTGGTGCGTTGTGGCTAGTTCGAAGTCAGGCGACGATCGAAGACGTATCCTGGATGAGGGCGATGATTCCGCATCACTCGATCGCGATCTTAACCAGCGAACGTGCAAACATTTCGGATCCGCGTGTGCGGAAACTCGCCGACTCAATTATCGAAGCGCAACGTCGTGAAATAGATGAAATGAGGCTGCTGATAAACGACCTCGAAAACAAGAAATAGATCACAAATGCTAAACGCAGTTATCAAATGGTCATTACAAAACCGTCTCATCGTCGTCGCGATGGCGGCACTTTTGATCGTTTGGGGCTCGTATATCGCTTATAACCTTCCCGTCGATGTCTTTCCGGACTTGAATAAACCAACCATCACGATCCTGACCGAATCCGAAGGGCTTGCTCCTGAGGAAGTCGAAACACAGGTTTCGTATCCGATCGAGACGGTGATGAACGGCCTTCCCGGCGTCGAGCGCGTTCGGTCAGTAAGCGGTGTTGGCCTTTCGATCGTCTATGTAGAATTCGGCTGGGGAACGGATGTGTACCGCAACCGCCAACTTGTTGCCGAAAAGATAACCGAGGCCCGCGAGCAGCTTCCGCCCGCAACATCGCCCTTTCTCGCACCGATCTCGTCGATCATGGGCGAGATCATGTTGATCTCCGTTACTTCGCAAGGCGGTAAAACCAGCCCGCTGGATGTCCGAACGCTCGCCGATTGGACGATCCGCCCGCGGCTGCTGACGATCGCCGGAGTTTCACAGGTCATTCCCATCGGCGGCGGCGTTAAACAGTATCAGGCTCTCGTTTCACCGGAAAAGCTAAAACAGTTTGGCGTAACGATCGAAGAAGTTGCGGCGGCGCTCGAAAAATCCAACGTCAACTCGACCGGCGGTTTCGTCGATGCTCAAAGTCAGGAATACCTTGTTCGCAACCTCGGACGGTTTTATACGATCGACGAACTCAAACAAACCGTCGTCGCCTATCGAAACAACACACCGATCCGGTTGGGCGACGTGGCGAACGTCGAATTCGGTGCACGGATAAAGCGGGGCGAAGCAGGTTCGAACGGTCTCCCCGCCGTGATAATGTCGGTGCAAAAGCAGCCCGGCTCCAGCACTATCGAACTGACCAAAAAAGTCGAAGCGGCCGTCAAAGAACTGCAATTAACCCTGCCGCCGGACATCGAGATAAATACAAATCTCTTCCGCCAGTCAAATTTTATCGAGGCATCCATCGGCAACGTCGTCGAAGCTCTTCGTGACGGTGCGATTCTGGTGGCGATCGTTCTTTTCCTCTTTCTCTTAAACTTTCGCACGACCTTCATCACTTTAACAGCGATACCGCTTTCATTCGTCGTCACGTTTCTGGTTCTATGGGCGTTTGGTATCTCGATAAACACCATGACGCTCGGTGGTTTGGCGGTCGCTATCGGCGAACTCGTGGACGACGCGATCGTTGATGTCGAAAACATTTTCCGCCGCCTGCGCGAGAATCGCGACCTGGACCATCCTCGCCCGTCGCTCGAGGTCATTTATCATGCTTCGTTAGAAGTTCGAACGTCGATCGTTTATGCGACGATCATAGTTGCTCTTGTCTTCCTGCCACTTTTTCTGCTTACCGGAGTGGAAGGTCGCCTTTTGGCTCCTCTGGGTTTGGCATACATTACATCGCTCGTCGCTTCTCTCTTCGTGAGCCTGACGGTCACTCCAGTTCTGGCGTCCTATCTTTTGCCGCAATTATTCAACCGCAAAGACGCGGAAAGGCCCGGAGAAACGGTAGTCGATGAATCGATAGTTGACAGATCATGGTTTTCTTCTCTGCGTCTCCGTATTTCGGCGTTGAAAAACTCCGAAGAAGAAAGTTTTATCGTTCGCTGGCTGAAAAAATGGGACGAGCGGTTGCTTCATTGGACGCTTCGGCATCCGTATAAAGTCATGGCCGGAGCCGCGATGCTTTTCTTATTATCGATGGCGACCCTGCCGTTCGTCGGCACATCTTTTCTGCCGGATTTTAACGAGGGAACGCTAACGATAAACGTCCTCGCCGAGCCCGGGACCTCGCTTGCGGAATCAAACCGCATCGGGCAAATCTCCGAAAAGTTGCTGCTTGAGGTGCCGGAGGTTATCTCCACCGGCCGCCGTACCGGGCGAGCGGAACTCGACGAACACGCCGAAGGCGTTCATTACAGCGAGATCGATGTAGATTTGAGGGAATCCGACCGTACGCGTGAAGAGATTTTGGCAGCGATTCGTGAACAGCTCGCGATCGTACCCGGCGTTTCAGTCAGCGTCGGCCAGCCGATCTCGCACAGGCTCGACCATTTGCAGTCGGGTGTGCGGGCTCAGATCGCCGTCAAGCTTTTCGGCGACGACCTCTCAACTTTGCGTTCAAAGGCCGAAGAGATCCGAAACGCGATGCAAACGGTCGATGGAGCAGTCGACGTCCAGATCGAAAGGCAGGTGTTGATCCCGCAAGTCCGGTTTAATGTTGACCGGGCGCGGGCAGCGCAATACGGTTTGCCGCCGGGCGAAATCACTGAAACCCTGGAAACCGCACTCAATGGAAAGACCGTTTCGACAGCGATCGACGGAGCCCGCCGGTACGATGTCGTCGTGCGTTTTGACGACGCGTCGCGCGGCAGTCTTGACGCACTCCGAAAGGTCACGATCGATACGCCGCAGGGTTCGCAGATCCCGGTTTCGGCCGTCGCGACGATCGAGAATTTGCCGGGTCCGAATCAAATCCTTAGGGAAAACACTAAGCGACGGATCGTGATTTCCTCCAACACGGGCGGCCGTGATCTTGGTTCCGTTGTGGGCGATATGCAGGCCCGTGTCGCCTCACAGGTGACCTTGCCGCCCGGCTATTTTGTCGAATTCGGCGGGCAATTTCAGGCTTCGCAGGAAGCAACCCGGACCCTTTCGGTGCTGACTATTTTCTCGTTGATCGCCATCTTCTTTTTACTGATAAAAGCCCTCGGGGACTGGCGTTCGGCCCTCCAGGTAATGATAAACATCCCGCTGGCGCTTATCGGAGCCGTAATCGCGTTGTTGCTAACGGGCGGTGTTTTTTCCATTGCCACTCTCGTCGGTTTTATCTCGCTCGTCGGTATCACTTCGCGGAACGGGATCATGATGATCTCGCATTACCTACATTTGATGCGCGAGGAAGGCGAGGGTTTTACAGAGGAAATGATCATTCGCGGCTCGCTGGAGCGGCTCGTCCCAGTGGTCATGACCGCTCTGACCGCCGGGCTTTCGCTGATCCCGTTCATCCTTGCGGCCGACGCGCCCGGCAAGGAGATATTGCATCCCCTGGCCGTCGTCGTTCTCGGCGGAATTCTGACCTCGACCCTGCTCGACCAAATGGTCACCCCCGCCGTGTTCTACAAATTCGGCAAACCCGCCGCCGATAAAATTATTGCCGAGCGGGAAGGACGTACAGGCGAATGGGGCGAAGTGGATGCTGCGGATTCACCCTTCCGCGTCAGAGGCTAAGCGCGACTCCGACGCCGGCTAAAAAGAGCGCTACTTGACCCGCGCCGTGATATAAACGAAGGGATAGTTTCTCGGGACCAAGGCTTCAAACAGAAAAGATGGTCAACTTTAGAACAAAACGGCACCTGATCCATATAGGAAGAATATTCTTCGCCGTCTCATTTGTCTTCCTGGTCGGGGCAATCTTTACGAAGGCGACGGGCGCGGGTCTGCTAGGCATGAATCAGCAGTATCTTTTCAACGATGCGATTATCCTGGCACTATTCGGTATCGGCTTGAACGTATTCGCTCTGAGATAACAATGATGAAGGCTTGGCATCAAGATCCGGGAGCGCTGAATTGGATTGTAAAAAGGAGCGGTAAATCAAACCCGAATGTGTGCGTTACCGCACCGACTGAGCCCATTTTTTGTGATTAACTAAACGCTTAGATCATAGTTCGACATAGCGCGAGAATCAGCAATCTTTCCTTATGCTTGGGCAAGATGGCGATGACACGACCGTGCGGAGCGAATGTTGATGGAATTTTAGTTTTCAAAAACGAGACAAGGAGAAAAAGAAAATGAGTTGTTGTGGAGATGTAATGGATAAAGTTGCAGCCGATTCGTGCTGTACCCCCGAAGAAACGGCGCATGATGCGGCCAAAGCAATGAAGAGCAGCGGATGTGGATGTTCGCCTGTTGTTGAAGATAGGCAGGATCTCAAACTTGTCGGCGTGGTTACGGCGGACGACATCAGTCACCACGTCGCCGCAGAGGACCGTAAGGCGTCGGAGGTTTCGATCAAAGACATCATGCAACCGCTTGCGGCATGCTGCAAGACAAATGAAACATTGGAAGAGGCCGCTCAAAAAATGCACGACTATCAGGCATCCAGCTTGCCCGTTATGGATAAAGAAGGTGGCTGTTGCGGGATTGTGAGTTCGAAGCACCTGCGCGTCGAAACAGAAGAGGTGGCCGCTGTCAGCGTTTGATACTCGCCGGAGAAAAAATGAAAAAACAAAATTTGATGTTCGCTGCCATCGTAATGGTCGTTATGTTGTCGGTCAGCGCGGTTTTTGCGCAAGACCCTAAAATGGATATGTCCAAGATGCCGAAAGGCGAAATGAACATGATGGAGATGCACAAAGACGGGCATCACGCATTGATGATGGCTCACCAGCGCAACGCCATGTCGTTTTCGCGCGTTCTCTGGGAAATGACATCCGATGGAAAGATCGAGAACGTTGAGGCGGCTCGAGCAGCCTTTGCCGAAATCATGCATTGTATGGATAAGATGGATGATATCCACAAGATGCATATGGCTGGGATGGCGAAGATGGACGCGGCGATGATGGAAAAGATGAAGCCGATGATGGAAAAGATGCAGGCAGAAAAGGCCGTGATGAAAATGCATATGATGATGCTTGGCAAAGCTTTGCAGGCAAGCACTCCCGACGCGCAGGAAGTTTCAATGCACGCTGCATGGATCCTCTTAAAGCTTGAAAAAATGAATATGCCAGAGAAGAAGATGGAAATGTAGAAGGGCAGCATAAGCGGCTCGTCGGAAAATGCACGATCACCAAGCTACAAGCGAAAAACGAGGTCGAAGCGATCAAGTTTGGGGGTAGAAACAAATGAAGATCAATGCATTAAACTTGGGTTTTGCAGGTGCGATCACGACTGCAATTGTGTGGGTTTTATGCTCGCTCCTCGTCTGGACGATGCCAGGGCCCACGATGGAGGCGACTGGCAGTATGGTTCATATGAATATGAGCAAGTTAGGCTGGATATTATCGCCGATGGGCTTTTTTGTTGGACTGATCGTATGGAGCTTGTTTGCGGGAATTTTCGCGTGGCTCCTAGCGACGATTTACAATCTGTTCGCCAAGAGCTGAAACGACAAAGAATTTTCACAGGACACATACTCAAAAAGAGTCACATTGGTTTATGTGGAAGAATATTTTTAACCGCGTCTTTTCTTTTTTTGATGGGCGCGGTTTTCATGCGTGTGACGAGCGGTTTAAGGCTCCGAATTCTTTAACGACGCAATAGTATTTTCGTTATTCGGTATTTGATTGTATTTTATTGGGAAGGGGAAGCAATGACTGTAACAATGAGAGAATTCATCGATCCGGTTTGCGGGATGACAGTTAAGCCTGAATCGGCTGCCGGCAAGTTTGAGTACGACGGAACAAACTATTATTTCTGCTCGAAAGGCTGTATGAACAAATTCATTGCTGACAAAGAGCAGACGTCCGTGCCGGTAAAAATCAGCGGCAAGACCGAGACCTTCCAGCACGGCGAGATGATGGCTGCCCCAAAAGGAGAATTTGTTGATCCTGTTTGCGGAATGACCGTGAGTCCGGACACCGCCGCCGGGAAGTACAAACATAACGAGATAACATATTATTTCTGCTCGACGGGCTGTTTGAGTAAATTTAAACGAGATCCCGAAGCCGTTCTCGCACCAAAACAAGAAAAGAATCTTCCCACAGGCGTCGAATATACCTGCCCGATGCATCCGCAGATCGTGCAGATCGGCCCGGGCAGTTGTCCGATCTGCGGGATGGCGCTCGAGCCGAAGGTTTTCTCGCTCGATGCGGAGGAGGATAATTCTGAGCTTCGAGACATGACGCGTAGATTTTGGATCAGCGTTGTTTTGACTCTGCCTGTTTTGGTTCTAACGATGGGCGAGATGATCCCGGGCAATCCGCTGATGTCATTGTTTTCTCCGCGTACGTTTAGCTGGATCCAGTTTATTTTAGCTACGCCGGTTGTCCTTTGGGGCGGTTTGCCGTTTTTTCAGCGCGGATGGGCGTCGGTTATCAATCGCAGTCCGAACATGTTTACGCTGATCGCGATCGGCACCGGTGCGGCGTATCTCTACAGCCTCGTCGCGTTATTTTTTCCGCAACTGTTTCCCGAGAATTTCCGCGGTCACATGGGTGAGGTCGCCCTCTATTTCGAGGCCGCTGCCGTAATTACAACACTAGTCTTACTCGGCCAAGTGTTGGAGCTGAGAGCTCGCAGTCAAACATCGAGCGCGATTAAGGCCTTGCTCGGCCTGGCTCCAAAGTCGGCCCGACTCGTCGGCGCCGATGGTAATGAAACTGACGTTGCGCTTGAAGATGTGACGGCCGGAATGCTGCTACGCGTCCGCCCCGGTGAAAAAATACCGGTTGACGGCATCGTCGTTGAGGGCAAGAGTTTGGTTGACGAATCGATGGTGACCGGCGAACCGGTACCGGTTGAAAAGACCGTCGATGTAAAAGTCGTTGGCGGAACCGTTAACGGTACCGGAAGCTTTGTCTTTAAGGCCGAACGAGTCGGGAGCGAAACCCTGCTCGCACAGATCGTGCGAATGGTCGGCGAGGCCCAACGCTCGCGGGCGCCGATCCAACGGCTGGCAGATGCTGTCGCGGCTTATTTTGTTCCGGCAGTAATGTTGATCGCGATCATCACTTTCGCCGTCTGGTTTTTTGTCGGCCCCGAACCGCGATTTGTTTTCGCATTGGCGAATGCGATCGCCGTTTTGATCATCGCGTGCCCTTGTGCGCTGGGCCTCGCGACGCCGATGTCGATAATGGTCGGAACCGGACGCGGAGCCTCGACCGGTGTTTTGATAAAGAACGCCGAAGCGCTTGAGATCATGGAAAAGGTCAACGTCCTGGTCGTTGATAAAACCGGTACCCTGACCGAGGGGAAACCGCGACTCGTCTCGATCGTGTCAAATATTACCGAGGCCGAGTTCCTAAGTTTTGCCGCGAGTCTCGAACGTCAAAGCGAACATCCGCTCGCCGAATCGATCGTCGCGGGTGCCGAGGAGCGAAAGACGGAGTTCAAGCCGGTTGAGAGTTTCGAGTCAATAACCGGTAAAGGCGTCACCGGGACCGTAGACGGCAAAGCCGTCGCACTGGGAAATCAGAAACTTCTTGAACAACTCGGAATTTCAATTGACGCAAAACTTTCGGAAGAAGCTGGTAAGCTACAAGCCGAAGGGCAGACGGTAATGTTTGTCGCCGTCGATAAACAGCATGCCGGCCTTCTCGGTGTCACAGATCCGATTAAGGAATCGACGGCAGAAGCGATAAAAATGCTTCACGAGGAAGGTTTGGAGATCGTTATGCTGACGGGCGACAATCAGGTCACGGCCGACGTGGTTGCAAAACGCTTAGGTATCGATAAGGTGATCGCAGAGGTTTTGCCCGAGCAAAAACAAGAAGTCATAAAGAAGCTTCAGGCCGAAGGCAAGGTAGTGGCGATGGCTGGTGACGGTGTCAACGACGCTCCGGCTCTGGCACAGGCACAGGTCGGCAT
Organism: Pyrinomonadales bacterium; assembly: GCA_038248245.1. Taxonomy (GTDB): domain Bacteria; phylum Acidobacteriota; class Blastocatellia; order Pyrinomonadales; family Pyrinomonadaceae; genus OLB17. Next base: position 11,438 of record JBBRUA010000041.1, read on the forward strand.
CGCGATGGGAACGGGAACCGATGTCGCGATGGAAAGTGCCGGCATCACACTCGTAAAAGGTGATCTACGCGGGATCGTTAGGGCGAGAGTTCTGAGCCGTGCAACGATGTCTAACATCCGGCAAAATCTCTTTTTTGCATTCATTTACAATACGCTCGGCGTTCCGATCGCGGCAGGAATACTATATCCCTTCTTCGGATTGCTCCTGAGCCCGATCATCGCAAGCGCCGCGATGACATTTAGCTCGGTGTCGGTAATCATGAACGCATTGCGGTTGAGAAATCTCAAACTCTAATAGTGAACCCGGAAAGGTCTGTATCCGCTTCTTCTGGACGGATTAAAAACTCCCGCGGAAAATCTCGATGAATCTACTAACGTCACTTTTACGCGAATGCGGCTTTCGCGAAATCGAGGAGACTTCGCAATTCAATACAGGATTTGGCACAATCAGATTGCTGAAAGCGATAAAATAAGGGATAGGTTGCGATGAAAGGTAAACTCACCCTAAGTTTGTTAGTATGTCTGGCCTTACTCGGCCCGGCGTTTTCTCCTGAATGGGCGAACGTAACTCTTCGGATCCGATAAAAGCGTAATGGCCAGCAAAGCAGCGACAATACTACTTGCGGATGACGATGACAGCCTGCGCCGCGTTCTGGAATTTCAACTTCAGGCGGCCGGGTATTCCGTGTTGACGGCTAAGAACGGATCCGCCGCATTTCTGACCTTTTCCCGCAATAATGTTGACTGCCTGATCACCGACTGGCGGATGCCACAGATGTCGGGTCTGGAGTTATTGCTCAGGGCAAACGCATTAAAAAGCGAGGTACCGGTTGTGGTCATTACGGCGTTTGGCGATGTTGAAACGGCCGTCTCCGCCATGCGCAGCGGCGCTTTCGATTTCATCACTAAACCATTTAATCGGGAATCGATTCTATTGACCGTCGAAAAGGCTTTGAAGTTCGGGGGTACGATTGCGGAGAATCGCCGGTTGCACCGCGTCGTTCATGAAAGCTTCCAGTTGGGAAATTTAATTGGTACCTCCGAAAAGATGCGGCTGGTTCTCCAGGCGGTTGAACGCGTTGCGAAGACCGACGCAACGGTGCTGATCGAAGGCGAATCCGGGACAGGGAAAGAGCTCGTCGCCAAAGGTATCCACTTTTCAGGTAGTCGGCGGGATCGTCCGTTTATTGCGATCAACTGCGCGGCGATGCCGGAGGCTCTTGTCGAGGCCGAGTTATTCGGGTATAAAAAAGGAGCTTTTACGGGTGCAAGCACGGAGTCGAAGGGCAAGTTCGAGGAGGCAAACGGTGGAACTCTCTTCCTCGATGAGATCAGCGCGATGCCGCTCGCGGCACAACCGAGACTGTTGCGTGTATTGCAGGAGCAGGAAATAACACGCCTCGGTGAAAGCAGGCCCCGCAAAATCGACGTTCGCATTATAGCTGCGACGAATGAGGATCTTCACGAACGCATCAGCAAGAAAGAGTTTCGCGAAGACCTTTATTACAGACTTGCCGTGGTGCCGATCCGCGTGCCCGAGCTTCGGGAGAGACGCGAAGACATTCCGCTATTGGTCGAACATTTCTTGAAGAAGGCATCCGAACGGCACGCAATCACAGTTCCGCGAATTGAACCCGAGGCATTCAAAGCTCTTTTAGATCACGATTGGCCCGGTAATGTTCGAGAGCTTGAAAATACCATTGAAAGGATGATCATTCTCTCGGATGGTGACACTCTGACTATCGCGGATGTTCCACCAAACATTGTCAATCGGTCGCTAAACGCACTCGGCGAGCATGGTTTTTCTCTGCCGAACGAGCCGATCGAGTTAGAATTACTTGAGCGCGATCTGATCAAAGAAGCGTTAAACCGCTTCGGTGGAAACCAATCGCAGGCTGCTCGGTTTCTTGGTATTACAAGAAGTGCTCTTATATATCGGATGCAAAAACATGGCCTTGAATAATGACAGCATCAAAACGGAGGAGAATGGATCACCATCCGCGTCGCGTCGCGGTCGCATTGCTGTATCAATCCTTATTGCAGCATCGATAGTTCTTGTAACGGTTCTGCATTTCCTCACACCGGTCGACCAAGTTCTGTGGCACGAGATATATCAGCGACTTTACTATATTCCGATAATAGCGGCAGCCCTTCTATTTGGACTTCGTGGCGGATTGGCATCGTCGGTTTTTACGACCATCATCTACGCTCCGCATATTTACCTGCACTGGCAACACGGGCATTTCGATTACTCGATAAATCAATACGCCGAAATAGTTATCTTTAATCTCGTCGGCGGGATCATGGGAGCGCTTGGGGACCGGCTAAAACAGGCCCGGATCCGAGCGGAGCTCAATGCGGAACAACGTCGACAAGCCTACGAAGAGCTGCAGCAAACCTTTGAGCAGCTACTGCAGGCTGAGAAACTGTCTTCGCTCGGTGAACTTGCCGCCGGCATCGTCCACGAAGTGCGAAATCCGCTGGCGTCAATAAAAGGTGCCGTAGAGATACTGGAAGATGAGATCGGCGCAGATAGTCCTCGGCGTGAATTTGCGGAACTGGCGAAGACCGAGATCGACCGATTAGACAAACTTGTCGGTCAATTCCTGCGGTTCGCTCGTCCCGCCACTTTGTCCATCGAACAAAACGATCTGAATGGGATAATAGAATCTGTCGCCTCGCTTCTGGAAAATCAGGCGGCCGCTCAGAACGTCTCGATTCACCTGAATCTGGATGCAAACCTTCCGGACGTTTTGGCGGATCGGGAGCAGATAAAGCAGGTAATTCTGAATTTAGCGATCAATGCACTGCAGTCTATGCCGGAAGGCGGCGATTTGTCCCTCCGCACCTTTCAAAGGAGCTCCACATGCATCGCCGAGATCGAAGATACGGGCGCCGGAATCGAAGAAAAGATATTGCCCAAGATCTTTGATCCATTCTTTACCACAAAAGAGAAAGGCATTGGGCTTGGGTTAAGCGTCGCGCATAAGATCGTGTCGCAACATAACGGCAGATTAAAGTTTCGTCCGGGGAATGATGGTGCCGTCTTCGCGTTGGAGTTATTGACCGAATCGTCGAGCCTGCATCGAGTTGTCGCGGATGCCACAAAACAACCGGAGACTGAATCATCCCGCGTTCACCCAATCTCGACCCGTACCGGCAAAATATAAAACAACTTCCGTCCTGCAGCCCGCGCGCACAACCGCCAAACTCCCGGCCTAAATCCAGCCGTGGAATCAGAACGGCCTGTTTTTGCGTTTCTCTATACCGTCGAGAAGCGAAATATACAAAATAAAAGCTCGATCCAGCCAGTCGTAAGGACGTCCCATAACTCACCTGTCAGCCATGTAACTCAAACATTACCAAATTCTGCGTCCACAAATGATGGAATACACCCGAGATTCAAACTGTTATAGGGGAAATCAAGTAGTAGCGGTTTACTCGGACACCATTTATGCGGTTAATGCTGATAACAATAATGTCGACCCTTTGTCTTCTTGTCGC
>JBBRUA010000042.1:0-14898 GCA_038248245.1 Pyrinomonadales bacterium
ATCCATCAAATTCGCTTTATCTACCGTTGTTACCTCAAGAAGGGTTGCCGGAACTTCTTTCTTGATCGCGTCGTTCATGAATGGCGTCGTTTGCAGCGGCTCTTTTTTCGCCAACTTGATCGCCGCCTCGACCGCAGCATTCGCGAGCGGAATGATCGGTTTATAGACCGTCATCGACTGTTTACCTTCCGCAAGGCTCTGTAAACTGCCCTTTTCAGCGTCTTGTCCGGTGACAAGGATCTTACCTGCAAGACTTTTCTTGCCCAACGCACTGACAACACCACCGGCCATTCCGTCGTTTGAGACAACGAAAGCCTGAACGTTATCGTTGTTCTGTGTCAGAGCATTTTCCGCGAAATTCAACGCTAGCTCCGGTTTCCAGTCCTGAATAAACTGTTCCGCAACGATCTTTATATCGCCGCGATCGATCGCCGGCTGGAGGACAGCGAGCTGTTCTTTCTTCATTATGACCGCGTTATTGTCAGTCGAGGAACCGTAAACCATTACGTAATTTCCTTTCGGAGCATTTTTCAGTGCATACTCAGCGATCTTACGACCGATCACCGGTACCTGATGAGATATATAAAGGTCGATCTTGTCAGAATTGATCAATCGGTCATAACTGATCACCGGAACTCCCTGTGCTTTCGCCTTATCGACCATCGAAGCAGCCTGAGTAGCATCCTGCGGAGCGATCACGAGAACGTCAACTTTCTGAGTCAGCAGGTTGTCGACATCATTGGCCTGGCGGTCAGAACTGTTATCAGCCACCGTGATCACACAGTCAACGTCCAGCTTTTTGCACTGTGCTTCGAACGCCGCCCGGTCACGCTGCCAGCGTTCCTCTTTAACGGTCGCCATCGCAAATCCGATCTTCACCTTCTTGGTTCCCGGCGCACCACCCGCCGTACTATTCGACGAAGTCCCTGAACACGAAACGGCGAGAAATGCCGCGGCAAGCACTAAAAACAATTTCATCTTCATATAAGTAGTAGTAAACTCCGGTTAATATTTTAACTTTCGAAATTAGAACAAAAAACACCTATTTCGGCAACGTCAAACGATACAGAGTTTAGCGGATCAGCCGCCCTCATCTGAATTATTTTTTGCGAGATCGTCGTTTATCGCATTTTACATTTGAAACGTAATGAAGTTGTGCTATAAATAGCATTCAAATCTCAGCTTAGAATTCAAGTAAGCATCACGGATTCTATTTTTTTGTTTTTACGCTAATTGGGTCGAGTTTATTGACATCGACATCAAGTTAGCGTATAAGATTGAAAGGTTTGATTTTTTGAAATTATTGATTTGAGGCGATACAGAGGAGAACTATGAATAGCAAACTGTGGATTAGAAAGGCAACATCGATGTGCCTGATGGTTGCGATACTCGCAACATACTCAATGGTAGCTTTGGCAAATGGAAGCAAAGCGTCCGGCGAACTTATTGTAAACGGCACCGAAACGGTGACTGTAAATGGTGAGGCTGTAAAGAGCGGCCGCACGATCTTCACCTCAAGCATGATCTCTACCCAGAGTTCGAGTGCAACGATCAATCTCGGCACCGCCGGCATTATCGAGCTTGCACCAAACACCGTCATGACAATCGCTTTTGACAGCAATGCGGTCAATGTTGATCTGACTTCAGGTACGGTAACCGCTTTGAAATCAGCTAAAGGTATCTCTGTTATTGCCGGTGGCAAGGCATCTGTTATCAATGCTGGCGAGTCGGCAACAACCGCCCCTGCACAGGACAAGGACGACGACGAAAAGAAAGGCGGAGCTTGGTGGCTCTGGGCTTTAGTTTTCGGTGGAGCTGCTGCAGGGATCCTGATCGCTACCGCGACGGGTGACAATGACATCCAACTCGGCGGCAACGGCACAGTCGTTAGCCCGACCCGATAAATTTTATACGACAGAGCCGACAGTTGATACAACGTTCGGCTCTGTTAATTATCTCTAAAGGAATGATTCAGGAGGATTATAACTCAATGTTCGGCAAAAATAGTTTTCGCAAAATAACAACATTGTTCACACTCGCAGCCGTCTGGTGTGTGTACTCGACGGTCGCTTTCGCAGCACCGATCAACACGGTCGGCGAGATCACTGTCACGGGACAGGTCACCGTTAACGGCCAGGCAACAGTTTCTAACGCTACGATCGTTACCGGCAGCTCGATCGTTACCGGTGCTGGTTCCAGTGCGGTAGTAAGTCTTGGTAAAACCGGAAGGGTCGAAGTTCTTGAGAATTCGAACCTTACCTTGAATTTTACTGAAACAAGCATCACAGGCATCCTTGGTGAAGGAAAGGTCCGTGTAGCCGATTCAGCTGGGGTAGCAACGACGATCTCAAGCAAGAATGCAACGGTCATCGCTGACGCTGGTCAGGCAAATAACTTCACCGTTGAAGCAGAATGTTCGCACACGCACGTTGACACGACCTCAGGTATGGTCACGATGCGTGAAGGTTCTACCGATAAGCAGGTAGTTGCAGGAACGTCCGCTACCGCTGGCGATCTGGCTCAGGCCGGTTGCAAACCTTGCCTTCGTCCGGGTTCGGCTCCTCCGGTGGCAGTTGCTGGATGGCCTTGGCTTCTCCTGATCGCCGCTGGCGTTGCAGGCGCTGGCATCTACTTCGGAACTCAGAAGAGCGACACGACACTTGGCGGCGGCACAGTAATTGTTAGCCCTGTTCGATAGTATCAAATCGTTAGTTTTGATTATTGCGGGTCATGTATATTTACGTGACCCGCAATCTTTTGTCTGAATTTGTGAATGATTTAACAAGTCTTCTGTAATCTTACGCCTTTTTACCCTTTATATTTTTATGAATATTGCAGTTATAGGAACAGGTTATGTCGGTTTGGTCTCAGGTGCGTGCTTCGCCGAATTCGGTGTAGACGTTACATGCGTAGACGTAGACGCTTCAAAGATAGATAAGCTAAACAACGGGATCATCCCGATCTACGAACCCGGCCTTGAGACCGTGGTCACAAAAAATGTTGCAGCCGGTCGGCTTCATTTCACGACCGACATCAAAACCGCGGTCGAAGGTGCCCTTGTGGTATTCCTGGCAGTCGGAACCCCTCCCCAGCCCGACGGAACGCCTGATATGAGCTACTACCGTCAGGCCGCAAAGGATATTGCCGAATCTATGAACGGCTATAAGGTTCTCGTCACCAAATCGACAGTTCCCGTCGGCACCGGCAAATGGCTCCGGGATTTTGTCGCCGAAAACGTTAAGGTCGACACCGATTTCGGCGTTGCGTCGAACCCTGAGTTCCTCCGCGAAGGTGCCGCGATCGAAGATTTTATGCGTCCCGACCGCGTAGTTATCGGCAGCAACGAAGAAAAAGCGATCGACGTAATGAAGGATCTCTATCGTCCTCTCTTTTTGATCGAAACGCCTATCGTCATTACTTCTCTCGAGGCCGCGGAGCTAATTAAATACGCCGCAAACGCATTTCTCGCGACCAAGATCACTTTTATCAACGAAGTCGCGAATCTCTGTGACGCTATCGGCTGTGACGTCCACGATGTCGCCCGCGGCATGGGAATGGACAATCGCATTGGCCGCAAATTCCTGCATCCCGGGCCAGGATACGGCGGTTCGTGCTTCCCTAAAGATACGCGTGCCCTCACAACCGTCGCCGACCAGTTCGGCGTTGAGACACGGATCGTAGATGCGGTGATCGAGGCCAATGAGCGCCAACGCGATGCGATGATCCCAAAGATCGAGAAACTCGTCGGCAGCCTCAGCGGCAAACAGATCGGCGTCCTCGGCCTCTCGTTCAAGCCTGAGACCGATGACATGCGCGAGTCTCCGGCGATCGACATTATCGCTCAGATGATCAAGCTCGGAGCGACGGTCAAGGCATTCGACCCGGTCGCGATGGATGAGTCTCGTCATTTCATCGAAGGCATCGAGTACGCGACCGACGAATACGATGCCATAACCGGGGCCGATGCGATGATCATCGTCACCGAATGGAATCAGTTCCGTGCACTCGATCTCGAGAAAGTAAAACAGTTACTCAGATCTCCAAAGATCGCCGATCTTCGCAACATTTACGAACCGAAAGACATGCGTGAACTCGGTTTTGAATACGTCGGCGTCGGCCGTTAGTTGATGGCGAAATGGAACTGGAAGAGCGAACGATCATCGCTCCCATTTCCCGCCTCCTATTTCGTCTAATAAGTTATGTCACTAAGTACAAAAGTTCTCGTCACCGGTGGTGCCGGATTTATCGGATCTAATCTCGCCGACGAGCTGATCCGTCAAGGCGCGCGCGTGTCCATAATCGACGATCTTTCAACCGGTAGCCGCGAGAACTTGGAAGAGATAACTGGAGACTTTGAATTTGTCGAGGGTGACATCAACGACGACGCTGCCGTCAGACGGGCGATGGAGGGTGCCGAGATCGTCTTTCACCAGGCCGCCCTGCCCAGCGTGCCTCGTTCGGTGGAAAATCCCGCGGAAACGCACCGTGTCTGCGTTGACGGAACCTTTAATGTTCTATTAAAGGCTAAGGAGTTAGGTGTCCGCCGGTTCATTTACGCGGCGTCCAGTTCAGCCTATGGCGATCAGCCGACGCTTCCAAAGGTTGAAACGATGAGGGCCGATCCGCTTTCGCCCTACGCTGTCGCCAAACTAACCGGTGAGCTCTATTGCCGAACTTTCAACAACGTCTACGGACTCGAGACGATCGCTCTTCGCTATTTCAACGTCTTCGGGCCGAGGCAAAACCCTTCATCTACGTATTCGGGCGTCATTTCTCGCTTCATCGATGACCTGATGAAAGGCACGACGCCGACCATTTACGGTGATGGCGAACAGTCACGCTACTTCACCTATATCGCCAACGTCGTTGATGCCAACATCAAGGCGTCACAGGCGACGACCGGTATCGGCCAAACGATGAACGCCGCCAACGGTGAACGCATCTCGCTTAATCAATTGCTGGACGTTTTAAAAAATATTACGAGGAAAAATGAGGTTTCGGCAGATTATGTGCCTGCCAGAAACGGCGATGTGATTCATTCACAAGCGGACAACCGCCTTGCGATCGAACATCTCGGTTACCAAGAATTAGTCGGCCTCGAAGAAGGGCTCCGCCGAACGATCGATTGGTGGAAAAATAGCCGATTCGCCGGATAGAAAGAAGTTGCAGAGTTGCAGATTAATCTTCGATCCTATGCCTGAACTCCGCAACTCTAAAACTCAACAACTCCGCAACTATTTCATTTCGGCATTGCAAAGATCTCGTCCTTTACATCAGAGTTGATCAATATTTCTTTCGATTTGAAACTCGCATATGCCGTCATCTGGCCGAGATCGAAACGCTGCGAATACTTCTTCGGAACGACCACGCCGTCAACGGTCTGAAGTTCATCAACCTCGACCGAGGTTGTAATGATCCGTCCGCCGACATCGTAGCTTGATTCATAGCCCTTGATCTGACTCGTCTTTTCATCGACAAAGAAATCCGTATAAAATCCTTCGGGCGAGGTGATGCGAAAACCCTTTCGCTTAGACTTTCCTTTGACCTCACCCAGACCTGCAACCAAATAGCCTGTATCGCCAACCTTTGACAAGAGTGGAAAGCCAAGACTCGTGATCGGCGGGAGCGAAAATCCCTGGATCGAAGAGAACGTGTCCTTTCCATCAAATATCTGCTTCAACGGCTGAAACGGGTTGTTGATCTCATAATAATATTTATCACCCGAAATGATCGTCACAAACGTCGCGGGTATCGCCTGGTTGAAGCTTGTGACATCCGCCGAACCTTTTAGCACCAGAGTCTTCATTTTTTTTAGCTTGTCGCCCCCGTGTGCCGCGAGCGCCGCATTTGCCAGATCAAGGGATGTTTCGGAGGCGGCAACGACCGCTTTAACCGCCGTCGTCGCATTCGGCGTGACCGCTCCCTGCCCAAAACCGATCAGCGACGCCGCAAACAATAAACCGATTGATGCCAAAGACTTTTTCATATTTATAATATCGCACATCTAGTGTGTAAAAGGGGAGAAGGAATCACGCGAACTTCTTCTCCCTTATCTTTCTACGAATAACTCCGGTTAGAAGCTAAACCTCAGTTGAAGTTCAACCCGACGATTCGCCGAGCTTCCGCCACCGCCGCCAAATCCACCAAAACCGGATTGAATGCTCGTTGATTGGCCAAATCGGCTGGAGCTAAGCGATCCGACCGGAGTGCCAAAATTGACGTTGTTGAGCAAATTCGAAAAGTTGATGCCAACATTCAGATTATATGGCTTTCTCGAATCACCGCCACCACCGAACATCCCGCCGCCGCGAGGCCCGCCACCACCCATCATTCCGCCGACACCGCCACGGTTTCCACCGCCCGCACCCGCGCCGCCTCGCGCCGCTGACGCAGCTGATTTGCCAAATCCGAACGTCTTGTTGACACGCATATTAATACTGAAATAGCTCGGACCTTGTCCGTAGTTTCGCGGAATGATCGCATTCGGATCCTGACCGGCAACATCGCAATAATTAGCCCTAATATTCAGCTCCGTACAACGAGCACTTAGATCCGCGAATGACGGCCGCTCAGCGAATTGGGCATCCCCATTCAAGTCAACGCCGCGAGTAATGTTAAATGGCCGTCCCGAACTCGCGATGATGAACGGACTGAGCGACACTCGCCACGGCAGGTTCACATTCCCGCCCACGAAGAAATTATGTCGAACGTCAAATGACGATCGTCCATATTCGTTCGCTAGGTCGTAACTGTAAGCCGGAAAACCGCCATCCGTATCACTGTTCGCAAATCCCAAACGGTAGTTGCCGAAAAGTGAAAACTTAGTGCTCAGATTGTTGCGGAAATTTATGATGACCTGATTCTGACGGTTTGTGCCGCTTGATTCGTATTCGTAGATGTTACCAAGAGTTGGATTCGGCCGCGGAGCACTAAAACAATTAACCTGTAACGGACAGATAGGAGCATTAATGTTTCGCGTTCGGATCTGATGCACAGTCCGTGACGCGACATAGAACGCAGCCAGCGTCGTCTTAAATGGCAACTGACGCTCGATACCAAGCGTGGCCTGAATTGTATACGGCACCTGCAAACCGTCATCGACAGTTCGAATCGTGCTCGAAACGGGCAGTACAGCACTGATCTGAGCCGCGGTCGGGACGTTAGTCACGCCATTGACCGTGAACACCGGCTGTGCCAACAAAGCAAGAGCTGCCGCACGCCGAACCGGATCGGTTTCATTGGCGCTAACGACCAGATTCAACTGACTAACGCCGTCAAATCTTACGGCCTGCAATGAGTTATTCTCGCCAAACCTGTCGTAGAAAATGCCCGCTCCGCCGCGGAATACTGTTTTCGGCGCCTTTGCACCACCCGCACCTGGCGACCACGCAAATCCGAAACGCGGTGCGAAATTCATCTTGTCGCTGATGTTCGTCTGAGTCTCGTATCGCAGTCCAAAACTGAGCATCAGTGCCGGCGAAATTCGCCAGTCATCCGTGATAAATAATCCCGCGTCCGTCTGCGAGATCGACGCCAGCGGATTGCCAGCGGCAATCGTGAACTGCGTCGGGTTAAAACGCGATCCCGCGAGTCCCTGCAACTTCCCGCGATACTGTTCGAGCGGTGACAAAGCCGCCGTGACAACCGTACAGCCCGCCCCGACAGGCGTACATCCGGCTGGTGATCTGACTTCCGACGCTCCGGGGAAAACAAAAGTCCCGCCGAAATTATTCTCCGAACGATCGTCAATGTTTACATTCCGTAATCTGACACCGAATTTCACCGAGTGCTGTGATCTCGCACCGAACGAGGTCGTCGTGTAATTCTGAAGTTCCCATGATTTGTTACGGTTAAAACTGTTCCCGACTTGCGAACCGCCTCCTGTGAATGACGCCGACACGTTGATCGTCGGTATCGAATTATCTCCAAGTTGGCTCCGCCGATTAAATTCGTATGAAAATCTGGTCTCGTTTACGGTCTTTGCATTTATGATCATCGTTTCGGTGATCCGAAACTCATGACCGACATTTTTCGAATTGAAGGCTCGCGAAAGTAGCGAAGTGTCTCCGATGCCCTGATTGTCAGTGCTCGAGCGGTTAAACTCGTATCGTGCGACCAACGTATTCTTATCATTGATCGCATAATCTACGCGCGGGCCGATCGAAAACCTTCGGGTTGGAACCTTGAAGTCCTGATTGAATTGAACGACATTCAAAGCCGAATCGAGGATCACGGCATTTACGACTGCATTACTGTCGACGTCACGATTGCTAATGTCAAAAAAGAATGAAGATTTCCCTTTCTGGATCGGGCCGGAAAGGTTGCCGCCGAAAAATCTCGTCTGGCTCGGTGCCCGATTAAAGGCGAATGGGTTGCGCGAATTCAGGCTTTCGTCATTGAAATTACCGAATGCCGAACCACGAAACTTATCTGAACCTGGTTTGGTCAGGATCTCGATACGCCCGAAACCGAGCCGGTCGAATTCGGCTGAAAATGGATTCTGATTGATGCGGATCTCGCGGATCGACTCTTTAGGCGGCAAATTTCCGCCGGTAAATCCGTCGATGTAGATCTGACCGCCGTTCGGTCCGGCCGATGGTCCCGCGAGTGCCTGCAAAGCGGCCGCAAGCTCGTCCGGATCGTCCGGCAATGCTTCGAGGTCTTTATCTTTTAGCACCGTTGCACCGGCGTTATTGTCCGCATCGGTCGAAACAGTCTCGTTGTTCGACACGTCAACATTTTCCTCGACTCCCGCGACGGTCAATATAATAAAGAGCTCGTTTTTATCGCCGGCTGTGACTGCAACTTCGGCGTTTTCATAGAGAGCAAATTTCGGGGCGATCGCTTTGATCGTGTAGGTTCCCGGGGCGAGTCCTGTGATGGAGAATTCGCCGCGATCGTTGCTGATCGATTGTCGGGTTTTGCCGTCTGCCGCGACCGCCGTGACGGTCGCACCAACGACGCTCGCACCCAGCGAATCGTTTACCTGGCCGCTGACGCTACCTGGAGCCTGCGCGAATGCCGACACCGTCGCAATAGATGCGATCAGAGCGGTGAATAAAAGTGTTCTAAAAAATTTCATGATTGCCTGCCTAATAAATGGAGGTTGGCCGCGATCGCGGCCCGCTATTATATATAAATTAAAATTAAGGAATGCTTATGCCGTCGAGTCCCGGTATCTGAAAGCCCGTCTGTGCGGCTCCCTGTCCACCCGGGCGTCCGGAGGTTGCCTGAGCCAACCGCAGAAAGGGTTCGACACCGGCCAAAAGTTTGATCGCGGTAATGCGGTCAACATTCGCAGTTCTTGTACTCGAAACGGCGATCATATCGCCTGCTTTCAGATCGGCCGCTGTAATATTTGGAAAGCGTTCGAGCATCTCGTCGATGTTTCCACCGCCGGGTCGCCCACCGCCAAAACCGCCCGGACGTCCACCGCCCGGCGTAGTTCCCGCCACAGAAGCCGCACCGCCCTGTCCACCTTGCGGGGCCTGGCCAACGGGTCTTGCTCCGCCCTGACCTGCTGGTCTCGCCATGCCGCCGCCTGCCTGAGCTCCGGCCAAGCGTTCTGCCATTTCTGTCGGGAATTTCTTCATCACCGATGATGTCCCGAGCGAAATAGTTACATCTTTTTTGGTTTGAAGATTCGTGATGACGACCTCGTTTTTAGCGACGTCGATCGATTTCACCGTTCCGGCAATCGTTTGAAATGCTCCTGACAAGACCTCTTCGGCAGCGAATGTAGTGCCGTCGGCACCTTTATCACCGACTGCTCGAACGATGTCGCCCTTGCCAATATCCGAGATCGAACTGCTCTTCGCTTCATCGAATTTAACCGAGTCCGGTGCATAACGTTTGAATATCGCGTCCGCCTTGGGCGTTATGACCGTGCTCGTTGTCGCGCCCATCGTTCCCAGCACGTCGATAGTGATCTGACCGCTTTGCATATTCACGGTCGTGACGCGGCCGGTTATGCCGCGGGTTTTCCATTTCTCACTTTCTTTCGCCTGTTTCTGGGCGATGTCCGATTTCGCCATCAGGTAAACGGCACGGGCCGGGATCGATTTTCCGTCCGCAGCTAAAATTCCGGTTACCATCAGCCGATCGCCGACAACGATGTCGGCTTTAGCGGAAGGCGTCGCGGCACTCAGCGTCGGATTCTCCGCCGAAACTCGTTTGAATTCCGTTTTATCCGTCAAGGCGACATCGACCGCTCCCGACTTAGCGTTGACCACGATCTTCGTCTCATCGATCGTCACCACGTCACCGACGATCACGGACGGCTTCACGCTTACCGACGGAGTCTGTCCGAAAACGAGTGCGAATACTCCTGAGAATAGAAAAATAACGATCGAGAAGACGATGTTCTGTACCATTTGTTATAAAAACCTCAATATTATTACGACGTCGACAGCAAAATGTTGCGAATATCAAGCAACTATGACGCTAATGATATCAGCAAGGTTCGGTCGATTTTGTAAAGAAATGTAAAAAACTGCAAGCAATTAGATTAAGTGAATTGACGATTGGCGGGGCGGCGGGCAGTGACGATCAAACCGATGCCGAAAGCAAAGACGGAAAACAGGGCAATTATCCACAAATACGGGAGCGAAAGCAGAATTGTCCAAACCAAAACACCGGCGAGAGTGGCGAGAGTTTCGGAACGGTTATTATCCGGAAAGAGATGTTTTTGGATAAGCTTTCCGACACTTACCTGGAGCGCGACGCGGCCGAAAACATAACCCGAAATTAGCAGCAAAAAGCCCATCGCACCGATCGTCGCACTCAGGAAGGTCGGTAGCGTCAAAGCCCCGCCGACGATACAGATCGTAACGACGAGAAATACTCCGGCCCCGATCGCACAGACTTTGAGCGATGATAGATGGATTCGGGCAACGGCACGACTCACGGCTCCGGGTGCGACGGTCGTTAAGGCGAGGGAAAAAATAAACCACAACAGCGCAACGACGACGCGCTGGGCAACAAAGCTCCACGACAGGCTCGGCGAAAATATCTGCGACGGATTCTGAGCGAGATCGCGGATCTCATCCTCAAGAACGCCGAACATCACCGTCTCCTTGCCCGGCTCGCGAAGCGGTGCGGCACTTTTCGGCTTGTATGCACCGCCGAAAACGATCACGTCGCCGCCGATGTAACCCGTCTCTTCCTGAATAACGTTGCCGCCGATCGTCGCTACATCGCCATCGACGCGGCCCTCGATGGTCACATCGCCGCCGATCGCGAGCACGCCTTTCGCGTGTTTTCGAACAAGCACTGATTTCCCAAAAACGTACACTTCCTGCTCAGGCGCGTTCTGCACTATTACGGTCGTCTCGTCATCGGAGACTGTTATTTCAGGACTAGCGAGAACATTTCCGCCCAACGCTGCAAGAAAGAAAATAGAAAAAGTTACTTTTGTGAAGATCCGGCGGGCGTCTGCTCGTTTGAATTTTATTTCTGTTGAGTTTCGCACGTGGAAGGTTGGGTTATTGCTAATTTCTGCCAAGGCGGTTAAAAACTCTGACCAAAAATACGGAAGCGAACGCGAAAAACGTCAGCGATATCATCAGCCCAGTCTGGAACGGCGCCGCCATCGCACGCGTGACAACGGTGATCCCGACAAAGAACGAATAAACGAGACGTCCGACGAATCCGGCCACAGCCGCCGTCTGGTCCAACACAGTCCTGAATCCAGCGACTAGACTCCCGGCCTCGCCTCCCAAAGCGAACAGAACGAAAAGTGCGAGTGCGGCCACGATAAATACCGCGTTTAAACGTTCACGCGAATTTCGCAGTCCAACAACATTACTCTCAGCATTAGCGACGATCTGCTTCGTAAAATCTTTCGGCAGTTCGATCTCGTCCTCACTTCTCAAACTGCTGTTAAGTGTGCACAGAAACTGCTTCTGATGGTTCAATTCTTCACTGCAAACCGGACAAGCCGAGAAATGCGTCTCGAGTTCGAGTTCACGCGCCAAGTCTAGTTCGCCATCGATATACGCGGCGATCTCAAACGTTGGACAGTTGTCGAATTCAAGGGCTTTCATTTCACTAAATACCGGTAAAACCACGGTCGATAAACAGTTCCCGCATCATCTCTCTCGCACGGAAAAGGCGATTTTTCACCGTTCCGAGCGGCAGCGAGGTGATCTCGGCGATCTCGTCGTAACTCAGGTCCTTCGAATGCCGCAGAATGATCAGGTCGCGGTATGCTGCCGGCAAACACTTTACAACCGCATCGATCTCGTTACGCCATTCGCCGCGTTCGTGTTCGACCTCAGGTGACGGATCGCGGCTCTCGATCTGCAATTGAAAGGTCCCGTCGGCGTTCTCGACCTCGATGCTCTGCGTCTGCATCGAATTTCGCCGCATGTGATCGATCGCCGCGTTGTGGGCGATACGGTACAGCCACGTCGAGAATTTATACTCGTTGCTGTATTTCGTGAGCGAATTGTAAACTTTTATAAAAACTTCCTGCGTGACGTCGAGCGAGGATTCGTAATTGCCGAGCATCCGAAAAACGTAACCGGTGATAGGCCGCTGATAACGCCGGACAAGCTCCTCAAAGCCGTCGCTACGCCCCGCAATGGCACTCACGATGAGTTCACCGTCCGTCTGGCTTCTGATACCGTTGATAGGAATTGCGTGCGCCGTCATACTCTTAGATTACTACGGAATCCTCTAATTATTGTTTCAAACCGAAAAGATGTTTTTTAACCCAGAGCGGCCAGGCCCGCCGGAGCTGCGACCTCGTCGAAGCGAAAGCCATTATCCGGCAGATAGAGCCCGATGTCGTCCGGCTGAAGTATCTGCGTGACACTTCCGAGAGCCTCAGCGGCAATTTCTTTGATTTTAGACGGGACAAGGTCGCGGCCGATGACCAGCATCCGTTCGAGAATACTACCGCCCTCGCCCCCGAACCGGTCGCTGTAAAACATCAAAAGGCGATAGATCTCGTCATCGATCTCGCCCTGTTCGCACGTGACCGAACGGACGACCGACGGCTCATTAGCCCGTAAAAGCAGCGCCGTAAATCCGTCGTTCTGTCCACTGATGAGCATCGAATCGCCCGAGATCTTTTTATCCAACAGCCAATTTGCCTCGCTGACCGCACGCGGGAGCATCAGCCCGGCCTTCCATCCGAAACGCTCGAAAATATTCTCGTATTCGTCGATCACCGCCAGCTTTATCGCTGTCGCGAAATAGCGTGCCTTGCCGTCGCGGTCCGGGGCGATCGCCTGTTTGGATATTCGAAGTTCGGCCGCCGGAGCACCAAAACTCTGCTCGGCTTTCCAATCCAGGATCTCTTCCGCCTCGCCCTTCGCGGCCGGCTCGGCCTCAAGCGTGATGATCGCCGTTCTCGCCGTATTACTCGGCAGAGCGACGGACCAACGCTTCTGGCTCATCAGCCCGGCATTCGTCACCGCTTCTTCTAAATAGGCGGAAAGCTCTTGAGAATTAGTAATGTTAAAATCCAAAAAGCTTGGCGTCAGCAACCCCGCCGGCAAACCAATGGTCGCCGCCTGCTTAATGCCGAACTGTCCGCGTCCCTGTTTCTGGAGGGAAAGTGCCGTGACGCTCTCAGCTCCTAGCCCAAGCGCGGCATTTGGATAATTTGGTTGTGTTAATGCTGAAAACATCGATCAATATTTACTAAAGTCAACGCCCTCGGCGTCCTGCCCGTCGGCCATGCTCTTTACATCTTTCATGCCCGATTCGGCGTCCGGCGAATTTGAGTCCTCGCCCTGGATCTCATTCCATTCGAACTTGCCGATTACAGGATCGACCGGTTTCTCACGCAGGTATTTCGCCTCAACCAGTTCGTCGATCGACTTCGGCAGTTTCCCCTTATCGGCGGAGTATTGGTCGATCGCCCGTCGCATCTGCCACAAATTTTCCTTCAAAACCGTCTCGCGGGCATGCTGTACGCTCCGCTGATACGTAGGAACGGCAACCGAGAGCAAGATGATCAGAATAAACATCGTGATCATCAGTTCCAGCAACGAAAACCCGCGTTGCGACCGATGCCCCACCGACCTTATTCGACCTATGTTCAGAGCTCCAATATCCACAATCAACTTCCTGTTCCGCCTTCTAACTTCTGACTTCTGAATTCTAACTTCTCACTTCTAACCTCTGACTTCTTCCCATCACCAGTCCGAGTACTTGTCACCGTTCAGCGCTTCGCGTTCCGAAGCCGATCTAATATCGAAAACGTTGATCTCATCCCAGTTTTCCGAATCCTTGTCCTGATACGATGATCTGAGCTTCCAGTCACGTTCGCCCGTCATCGGATCGACCGGCAATTCGCGAAGGTAAATCTTGTTCAGTTCTTTCGACCCATTGATCTCGGTCGCCTGCTTAGTATCATCCGTCAGGCCACTGCCGCCGGTCTGATTCAAGCCACGCGCCTTGACCTTGACACCATCGACCAAATTTTCGAGCGTCGGCGGATATCTATCGAGATTATCGGTCTCGAAGATCTTGCAATCGTCGATCACCACCCGAGAACGCGGATCCGTCGGTATATTCTGACCTGCCTGCGTCGGGTTTCCGCTCGTCACACTTCCCTGCGGACAGGCTCCCAACGTGTCGCGTTTGAACTCGTCGATCGCATTACGCACATTCCGCAAAGTCTCGATCAGCCGCAATTCCTTCTGCCGCTGGACTGCATTCTGCGCCATCGGGATCGTGCCCATCACAAGGATCGCGAGAACGGTCAGCGTAGCGACAAGTTCCAACAGACTGTAGCCCGCGGCACTTTTCAAACGTTTTTTAATTCCCACGCTCACGTTATCTTATTCGCCAAATTTGACCGTAAAATTCTTGCCGTCCGCCGTCAAAAAGTTCAAAACAACGCGGTCAAAATCGATCTCCGGACAGCCGTCAACCAACGCCACG
>JBBRUA010000043.1:0-14871 GCA_038248245.1 Pyrinomonadales bacterium
GAGGTGTTCTGACGGCGTCGTGAGGTGTTCTGACGGCGTCGTGAGGTGTTCCGACGGCGTCGTGAGGTGTTCTGACGGCGTCGTGAGGTGTTCTGACGGCGTCGTGAGTTATTCTGACGGCTTCGTGAGGTGTTCCGACGGGGTCGCAAGCACTAATTTTCCCGCCGTGAACGGTAAATTTTCAAGCGGAAGGGCGAAACGCCGGAAACTATTGGTTCACGGCTTCTTCCTTCAAAGCGCGTTTGAATATTTTGCCGGTGTTGCCGATCGGGAGTTCGTGGCGGAATTCGACGTGGCGCGGGTATTTGTTGGCGGCGATCTGGGTGCGGCACCATTCAACGAACTCTTCGCGGGTGAGTTCCTGGCCTTGCTTGAGGACGACGAATGCCTTTACTTCTTCGCCGAGGCGGTCGTCGGGGACGCCGATTACAGCGACGAGGCTGACGGCGGGGTGCGTGATGATCACTTCCTCGAGCTGACGCGGATAAATGTTGTAACCGCCGCGAAGGATCATATCTTTTTTGCGGTCGACGATCGAAATGTAGCCGTCCTCGTCCTGAATACCGATGTCGCCGGTGTGAAACCAGCCGTTGCGGAACGCCTCGGCGGTCGCCTCCGGCCGTTTGTAATAGCCCTTCATCACGTTCGTGCCGCGGATCACGATCTCGCCACGCGTTCCTCGCGGAACCTCGACGTCATTCTCATCAAAACATCTGACATCGACGCCAAAGATCGGCTGCCCGACGGTTCCCGGCTTCGACGGCTTCTCAAATTGGTTAAAAGTGGCGAGCGGCGACGTCTCCGAGAGGCCGTAGCCTTCGAGAACGCGAACGCCGAACTTATCCTGAAACGCGAGCATCGTCTCCACCGGCATCGGAGCTCCGCCGGAGGTGCAAACCTTCATATTTTCCGTGATCTCACTGATGTCGTAGTTATTTTCCTCAACATATTTGAGCAAAGCCCAATACATCGTCGGCACGCCGACCCAGAAATTGATCTTTTCGGAGACCATCGTGTCGAGCGTTTGTTTGGCGTCGAACCGCGGAAGCAGCACCACGCGATTGCCGCCGTAGAGATTCGTATTCATCTGCACCGTCTGGCCCGTCGTGTGAAAGAGCGGCAGCGTGATCAGACACGTTTTCTGCTGTCCGTCAGTGAAATCGAGCATCGGCAGGTGAATGCTGTACGTCGTGACGACGTTCGACCAGAGATTGAGGTGCGTCAGCTCGGCGCCTTTCGGCTGGCCGGTCGTGCCGGAAGTGTAAAGAATCGCACAAGTGTCGTCCGGACTCGTCGGATAGATCTCGAACTCCTCGGGCTTGTCGAACGTGATCTGCGTCAGCGTTTTATGTTCCGGGAGCGGCGAAGCACCCATCAGATCCTTCGTCATGACAACCAGATGCTCGCAACTGGGAACCGCGTCGAACGCCGCCTTCGTCGACCACATCATCGGCAGTTCATCGGTGCCTTCGAAAACGAACACGGCCTTCGCCTCGGAGTCACGGAGGTGATATTCGATTTCCGGGGCCGTAAAAAGCACGCAGATCGGCACTACGGCCGCACCGGTCTTCATTATTCCGTAATAAACGACGGGGAAAAACGGAAGATTAGGGCAGTTGAGCGCGACCTTGTCGCCGGGGCCGATGCCCATTTCGACGAGTGCGTTCGCGACTCGGTTGGAAAGCTTGTCAAGCTCACCGTAACTGAGCCGAACATTCTCCCAAACGATCGCTTCTTTTTGAGGAGCCAAACGTGCGTGATGCGAAATGATCGACGCCAGATTAAGAACTGTCGCAGTGCCTTCCATAATTAAACTTTCTTGGAGATCAGAACGATCCGGATAATTTTATGAACAGGCAGATTATACAACACTTTCTGCGGAGAAATTAATCTGTTCGGCCGTCGCCATCTCGTTACCCATTTTTTGGATCGAGTGAAGCTGAAATTCCTCACGCTGTTCGGGAAAGTCGTTGCGAAAATGCCCGCCGCGCGATTCCTCACGCCAGAGGGCCGCTGTTGCCACGAGCTTTGCTAGCGTCACGAAATTGCGCGACGATGTGCTCAGTTTATCGGAAGAAGCGATCTGATCGAACTCCTTCAGCGCACGTTTCAGCGAACTCCGATCACGAAGGATCCCGACCCGCTCCCACATGATCCGCTTAACACGCTTCTTAACCGCAGTCGCAATAGTAGTTCCGGGTTCCGCGTTCCGGGGTTCGGGTTCAGTGGAAATGGAACTAGAAACCTGTAACTTAGAACTGTCTTGCAGAGCCGCTTCACCTGCCCTCGCTCCGAAGACGAGGCCCTCGAGCAGGGAATTGGAGGCGAGGCGATTCGCGCCGTGGACCCCAGTACAGGAAACTTCGCCCGCAGCGTAAAACCCGGGTAGCGTGCTGCGTCCCCAGAGATCTGTACGGATACCGCCCATGCAATAATGCGAAGCCGGCGAGACCGGCAACGGATCTTTGGCGATGTCGAGACCATAAAATTTGCAGGTCGCGTAGATCTTCGGGAAACGGTGTTTGAGAAAATCTTCGTCAAGAGCGGTCATGTCGAGGAATACACTCCGCGTTCCTGTTCGCCGCACCTCAGCAACGATCGAACGGGCGACAATATCGCGTGGTGCCAGCTCTGCCCGCTCATCATAATTCGGCATGAACCGTTCGCCGTATTTGTTTCGCAGGATGCCGCCTTCGCCACGCATCGCCTCGCTAAGCAAAAATCTCGGTGCATTATCCAAGCTCAGAGCCGTCGGGTGAAACTGGACGAATTCCATATCCGCCATTTCCGCACCGGCGAAATAACCCATCGCCATTCCATCGCCGGTCGCCACCGGTGGATTCGTCGTGTGCTGATAAAGCTGACCGGCACCGCCGGTACACATGATCACTGCCTTCGCAAAAATCTCTCGCGGGGCTCGGAGGATCGGATCTAAAAATCGCACGCCGACACACCTTCCGGCCCGGACGATCAGGCTTTCGGTGTTCGCGAAGGGCGTGAGATTGATTGTCTTTTCGACACCCGCACGGGCTATGAGTGAGCGGACGAATTCGGCACCGGTGGAATCGCCATTCGCATGGATGATCCGGCGGCGGGAGTGTGCGGCTTCCTGCGTGAAGACAAGTTTTCCGCCCTCGCGGTCGAATTCGCCGCCCCAATCGATCAACTGTTTGATGTATTTTGTGCCTTCGGTGACAAGCGTCTCGACGGCCTGCGGATCGCAGAGTCCGGCACCTGCGATGAGCGTATCGCCTTCGTGCAACTCGGCGTTATCGTCGTCAGAAAGAACTACGGCAACGCCGCCCTGAGCGTATTCGGTGTTAGATTCGCTCGCCTTATCTTTCGTAAGAACGGTCACGCGGGCTCCGCTTTCAGCCAAACCGATCGAAGCCCGAAGCCCCGCAACTCCACTGCCAATAACGATAAAATCCGTCTCGAGAGCCATTAAGGCAAATGTAACAAATATGAAGAGACTAAACCACTCGCGCGGATTAAGAAGAGTTAGACACGAATTACATGAATGACACGAATAAATGAGCTGACTCTGATTGTCGCCATTCGTATAATTGGTGGCTAAAAAACCTCCAAAAAAAGCCCGCTCACCGAGATGAGCAGGCGTTAGTTAATCGATCAAAGAAACTTTTAAGGAATCTTCAATTCTTGTCCCGGATAGATCTTGTCGGGGTGGTTCAAGATGTCGCGGTTGGCGTCCCAGATTGCTTTCCAGGCGATGCCGTATTTGCCGCCGATCTTGCTTAGGCTGTCGCCGGAAACAACGGTGTAGGTGTTTGAACCGCCACCGGCGTCGCCGGAACCGGTTGTGATATTTAGGATAAGATCGCTCGACTGAAAATCAGGATCGAGACGTTCGTATTCTGCCCAAAGAGCTGCTTTTGCTTCGTCGCTGGGAGCAGTTCCGGTGATGTGTAGGACTCCGTCGCCTTCGCTCAACTCATAGGTCGTGCCGTTTGAATTGGCGAGTTCCAGAAGTGATTGATATTTTTCTTGTGACATAATTACTCCTTTTTACCTATTTATTGAGGTTGTTGATTACCTTGCTGGGTTTAGACTCGTTAGCCACCATCATGATTTCAGCAACTTTTGCCTTGTCAACCTTGCCGCTCAGCGTGACTTCTCCATTTGCAACCGTAACGGTTACGCCGGTGATACCTTTCTTAGTGAGCCCTTCGTTGATCGTTCCTTCGAGCATCTTGTCTGGTGACGGCGGTGCAGGTGTCGGAATCGGTTTCAACGTTACTTTCGAAACGTCCACCGATTTGATGCCTTCAACCGCTTTGACCGAAGTTTCAGCCTTGGTCTTGACGGTGACGTCATCCACCATGCCAGTGAGTGTCGCAACGCCATCTTTGACGGCAACGCTAACGCCGGTTACTTTGTCGGCGGTCAATTTGTCATTAGCCGCCTTTGTCAGGTCAGCATCGCTCTTGCCGCAAGCACTCATAAATAGGGCGATCGACAATGTAAGAACTGTTAAAAATTTAACTTTCATTTTTCCTCCTGAAAAACTCTGTTTATTATATTTCCTATCCTATTATCGCTAATTTCCAAAAGAAGATATGCGATCCTAAGCAATGATTACCCTACGAAAATGCATTCGTCGAGCTCTAATTTGTTAGTGATTTTATATTGAGTGAAATCTGCTCGTTTCGCAAGAGAAAAATGCAAAACTTAAGAAAAAATTTCTTCCCTCATCTGCTGAGCGACGTCATATGACGTCAAATCGGGGCGTATCACAAAATGCCAGTCTGCGAGACAGTATGACCGCTGTCTTTCCTCAAAGAGCCTGATCGCATTTTTCTTATCTCGCGCAAGCGGACGATCCTTTCGCGAGAAGGCGATGTGCAGCCAACAATGTTCGAATGTGGCTTCGAGCCAGACACTCGTAAAACCAGCGGATCTGAGCAGATCTCGGTTTCGTTCAAGCGTCCACGTACCTCCGCCGAGCGATAGAACACGGGTAGAAGATCTGTCGATAACTGATCTTAGATTCTGTGTTTCGATATCACGATAAGCAGTTTCACCATCCGTATCAATTATTTTCGCGATCGAACGCCTTTGCGATTCCTCGATCACATGATCGAGATCGACGCGTCTGCACCCGAGCAGTTGTGCCAGATGACGAGCGACGCTTGATTTGCCGACGCCCATGAATCCGGTCAATGCAATTTTGATGTCGTTGTTCATCTATTCTGCGTCACTTGCTATGTGCTTACCTTACGACACTCGCCAGCGTTTCGAAAAAACCGGGGAATGAAATATCCGCACAGTCTGCACCATTAATCGTTGTCTCGCCATCGGCCAGCAGGGCCGCGACGGCGAATGCCATCGCGATCCGATGGTCGCCGAACGAATCGATCTCGGCACCCATAAGACTTGATCGCGACACCTTAAATCCGTCCGGGAATTCCTCGACCGTGGCATTCATCCGTCGGAGGTTTTCGACGATAGACGAGATGCGGTCGGACTCTTTTACGCGAAGCTCACCCGCGTCGCGAATCTCGAGGCCATTTTCGAGTTGCGTCCCAAACACAGCAAGAATAGGTATTTCGTCAATGATATTGGCGATGATCTCGCCATTGACAATATTTTCTTTCCCTCCGAGGACATCATTTGCCGAAGAGCTTACCGTAAGGTCGCCGATCGGTTCGTTGCAGACTGTTCTCTCATTCGCTACCTGAATATTCGCCCCAAAGCGGAGAAGTACATCGACTATGGCCTTTCGCGTAGGATTGAGCCCAACGTTTGGCATTGATAGCTTGGAGTTGGGCAAACAAGCTCCTGCGACAAGGAAAAATGCGGCAGACGAAATGTCGGCGGGGACGTTTAATTCTCTAGCCGTCAAATTTTCCTTTCCGTTGACGCTGATTCGTTTCGTACCACCTTTCCATTCCTCGGAAACGGCTACCCCAAACCAGCGCAGCATTTGCTCCGTATGATCGCGGGTCGGAACTGATTCTAGAACCGAGGTTTCGCCGTCTGCGTAAAGTCCGGAGAGCAGAATGCACGATTTTACCTGAGCTGACGCGACGCGCAACGCATGTTCCTTGCCCTGCAAATGCTGGCCCCCATAAATATGTATCGGGATGCGGTCGTCCTCAGCTTCGATCTTGGCTCCCATGAAACGTAGCGGTTCGATGACCCGTTTCATCGGGCGTTTAGCAAGAGATTCGTCGCCGGTCAGAGTCGAATCAAAAGATTGGCCCGCCAAAATTCCCGAGATCAAGCGGATCGTCGTGCCGCTGTTTCCGCAATCGATATCTGTCGTCGGAGTCATAAAACCGCGCTTTCCGACGCCATTGACCATCACGGTAGTTCCGTTTCGCTCGATGTCGACACCTAGAATTTGAAGACAATCGAGGGTTGTATGGCAATCAACCGCCCGCGAAAAATTTTCTATTCGTGTTTCCCCTTCGGCGATCGCCGAAAACATAGCCGACCGGTGCGAGATAGATTTATCCCCGGGCAGGCGTATTTCGCCGACAACAGAATTAGCGGAATTTAACTTCATATTTAGCATATTAGACCGAATGGCGGCGGTTTGTCTTGACAGCAAATAGCGTAAACCGATAACGTATTTTTCATACACTATGTCGGAAACACGCGAGATAACTTTGCCAAGCCTCATCGAGTCGGTGGACGAAGCCGCTCAGACGGCAGAAGATTTTGCGAAAAGTCGCGGTTTTAGTGAAGATCTGATCTCGTCTGTCGACCTCGCTATCCGCGAATCGGTGGCGAACGCGGTCAAGCATGGCAACAAATTCGACAAGACAAAAAATGTAGAGGTAAAGTTCGCGGATGTTTCTGATGGATTGGAGATCACGGTTCGGGACCACGGTACTGGTTTCGCCGTTGATGACATTCCTGACCCGACGAACCCGGAAAATCTGCTGAAATCGAACGGCCGCGGAATACTTTTTATGAATTCGTTCATGGACGAGGTCAACTGGGAAAACCATCCCGACGGCGGTATGGTCGTGAAAATGTTGAAAAGACGATAAAAGCTGAATTCTGTTTGGACTTTTACCTTTGAATTGGTCTAATATTTGCTATCGCAATTTATCAAAATACTAGGAGAAATTAATGTCTGATATCACAATTACCGAACGCCAGGCAGGCGACGTCACGATACTTGATCTCAACGGAAAAGTAACCATCGGCGAAGGCAGTGTCGCACTTCGCACAACGATCCGTCGTCTTCTAGGCGAAGGCAAAAACAAAATTCTGCTGAATTTGGGCAGTGTCGGATACATCGATTCGAGCGGCATCGGTGAACTGGTTTCGAGCTTCACAGCCGTCAACAAAGAGGGCGGCACGCTCAAACTATTGAATCTGACCCAGAAAATCCAAGATCTCTTGGCGATTACCAAATTGCTTACGGTTTTCGACGTGTTCGAAGATGAAGGTGAGGCTCTCGCGAGCTACAACTAGTTTTAGTTTTACCGATCAGAAAAATAAGGATAAAGGACGCGAATTTTGTCCTTTATCCTTTATTTTGTTGAGAATGAAATACATCTTTGGCAGCGAAAATTTCATCTTCTTAGATTGAACACATCTGCTTTGGACGGGCGATCTAATAATGCGAAAAATCTTTTTGTTCATATTGTTAATAGTTTCGGCGACCGGCGCCTTTGCTCAAGGAACGCCGGCGGGATTTGACCTGTCGAATTACGGTGTGCGGATCGAGGCTGATAAGCGATTGATCGTCGTCATGGCCGCCCTCGAAATGGCGCAGACTTCCGATGCGACCGGACAAAAGGTAAAGCTGATAAACACGCCGTTATCGCCAGAAGGTATGAAGTTTCGTGAGCAATTAATGCTCGACAACGCCGGGTTGCCGAACGATCTGCGAACAAAAATTACCGCATTCATACTGCAATATAAGAAACAGCGGCCGAAAGCCACAGATGCGGAAATAGTTTCACCATTTATTTCGATGGCATATACGCTTGCTCCGGTCCCTGACCTGGCCGATCCGGCAGTAACCTCCGATCTGCCGGGAAGTTTGCTGGACGTTTTAGATTTCGCCCCGCTCGCTCGCGAATTTTACCGCCGTTCAGGCATCAGTGCGAAGCTTGATGATTACGCAAAACTTTACCGATCAGAGTCCGACGGAGTGTTAAGAGTCTCTGCCCGAGATATGGTCAGTGATCTGCTGGATTACCTGCACACTCGACCGGAATTGTTCTACGTAGAAAAGATCAAGACCGAAACGAGAAAGGGAAGCAGCAAAACCACTACGCTGCAAAAGATCGAATCGATCAATCGAGAGCGAAAGTTCAACATCGTTCCCGAGATGCTGAGCCCGACAGGCAACGTTAATTTTCTTAATATCAAGGACGATTATTTCGTTGTTTTGCCGCCTGACAAAGACCTTAGTTTTTCAGAGGCACGACGGGCGTTTTTGCAATTTGTTGTCGATCCGCTTGTTCTGAAAAATTCGACGGACATTCTTCTGATCAAGGACGCCGTCAAGAGCTTATTAGACGAACGCCGAAAGACCGATCCGGGTATTTCGCCCGATGTATATCTAACGGTTTCTCGATCGCTGATCGCCGCGATCGATGCAAGGCAGGAAGAGTTTATAAGAAGTGCCATCGCGACCGACCAGGCAAGACAGAAGATCGGTGCCGTGAAAACCGATGCCGATCGGCTAGCGATTTCTTCGGAACTGGAAAAATATAAACGCACGTTGGCCGATGAAACTGCAATGCGGTTGTCGGAAGATTATGAAAAAGGTGCGGTTTTAGCGTTCTATTTCGCCGATCAACTTGAGGGGATCGAAGATTCGGGCTTCGACATCGCCTCGTCGATGCGTGAAATGATCGCCACCTTTGATGTGAGTAAGGAGACGGATCGTCTCGCTAAGAATGCCGATGCTCGAAAGCGGGCGATTGCCGCTCGTTCGGATCGAAAGTCCAATCCGAACGCAACGGCAACTACGGAAAACCCGGTAACCACTGGCCTCTTGGAAATACAAAAGGTCATAGCGGCTAAAAACTATTCGGCAGCAAACACTGCGTTGAAGGAACTGCTTGCTCAGAATCCTTCGGAACCGCGAATTTATTACAACATTGGGCGCGTTGCCAGTCTGTCGGCTGAGAGCGAGGAAAATCCGGAAGTTCAGGCGCAACGTCTGCTTGATGCCAAGGTCGCGTACAGCAATGTCATCCGCACGAAGACTAAATCCACCGATCCGGTTCTGCTCTCACTGACGTATGTGGCGCTTGCGAGGATCTTTGAGTTTTCTAACGATAATGCCTACGCCGTTAAGCTTTACGACGAAGCGATCAAACTCGGAGATCTTTCAGGCGGTGGTTTCAGAGAGGCTCTCGCAGGTAAGCAAAACTTGATCAAAAAACCGTAACGACCCGTGAATGCTTGAATCTTCGTTCAAATCTGTTAACGTCTAATCGATGTCCAAAGAGAATTTTCGCAGCGGCTATGTCGCTCTGATCGGCCGCCCAAATGCCGGTAAATCCACGCTTCTGAACCGTCTTGTCGGTGAAAAGATCGCCGCAGTTTCAAATAAACCTCAAACAACCCGTCACCGGATTCAGGGAATTGTCACGCGCGATGACGGCCAGATCGTCTTTGTCGACACTCCAGGAGTGCACAAACCGGGATTTCAGCTAAACCGTCGAATGATGTCGGCCGTACATGACGCGATTCTTTCCGTCGATCTGCTTGTATTGATGCGCGACGCGAGCGTTTCGACGGGGAATGGAGATCGATTTGTTTTCGATCTCGTAAAGCAAGCTGAAAAGCCCGCGATCCTTGCGTTCAATAAGATTGATAAGATAAAAGAGAAAGGCGGCCTGCTACCGCTAATCGAACTTTATTCGGAAGAGTTTGATTTCGCTGAGATACTGCCTCTTTCTGCGCTTAAGGGCGACTCGATCGATATTCTGCTCGACCTTATAATAAAACATCTGCCGGTCGGGCCTCCCGTTTTTGGCGAGGACGAAATAACCGATCAGTCGATGAGGTCGATCGCTGCGGAGATGGTCCGAGAGAAGATACTTGCCACGACGGGAGAAGAAATTCCGTACGTTACGGCGGTCGTCACCGAGGTTTTCGACGAATCCGATCCGAAAACGGTAAAAATATTCTGTGCGATCTACGTCGAGCGGTCTTCACAGAAAAAAATCATCATCGGAAAAATGGGAGCCCGAATAAAGGACATTGGTACGAAGGCCCGGATCGACATTGAAAAATTATTGGGTAAACACGTATTTCTTAAACTCTTTGTAAAAGTTGTCGAAGACTGGCGTAACCATGACCGCACACTCGATGAATTAGGACTGGATAAGAAATCCTGAAAACGGTAGTTTTCGCATTTCGAAAATAATGGCTTCAGATAAAACACAAACTTGGTTCGCTCTCCAAATCGAGGCTGATCCGGCATCTTCGGAGGCGATTGAACATGCGCTCAACGAAATGGACGCTCTCGGTACCGAGATAAATCACCTTCGCAAAGGGCCGAGCGATGCTGTAACGGTCAGCGGTTTTTTTGACCACGATCCAGACATCGAGGCGGCCCGTGAGCAATTAAATTTAATTTTACCTGTCTACGATCTGGATGAAACTGCGATAGTCAGTGTCGAAAGCCACATCGTGGAGCAAACTGACTGGCTAGCCGAATGGAAGAAGCACTGGAAGCCAACCACGATCGGGAGATTTGTCGTCACCCCGCCCTGGGAAGCCGTAAATGAACCGGACAAGATCGTCATCAGCATCGAGCCAAACATGGCTTTCGGCACCGGCACTCATCAGACGACGCAACTTTGTTTGCAAGCGATAGGCGACAATTATGACGCGAGCCAGAGCTTTCTTGATGTCGGTACCGGCACCGGGATTCTGGCGATAGGCGTCGCAAAGCTGGCCGATCCGGCGGTAAAAATTCTCGCGTGCGACACGGATACCGATTCCGTGAAGATCGCGATCGAGAATGCATTTCTGAACGGAGTAGGCGAGCAGATCGAATTTTATGAAGGTTCCGTAGGTGACGATACGCCAAAATTCGATTTCGTCTGTGCCAACCTGACGATCGACGTTATCGTTCCGATACTCGGGCCATTGATCACGAAGACAAAAAGCACTTTGTTGCTCTCAGGTATCTTGTTGACTCAGCAGGAGATGATCGCCGATGCTTTGCAGAAATTCGATATTACAAACTTTGAGATCGCTGTTTCCGGTGAGTGGATCTCAGTGTTGGTTCGTATCAACTAGGCTTTACGGGCGGCAAAGCAGTTGGAATGTCTCCGTCGTCAGGAAGCGTGATGATCGGCTGGCGAATTTTCGGTTTTAATCGCGGCGCGGCATTGATCAGCGTCGGCGCGCTTTTAGGCGAAGAAAACGATTTAGGCGATAGAGGTTCGTTGCGTTTTAAGATCATTCCGCCGCGGCCTGCGGCCCACACATTTGATCCACCGCGGTAGACGATCGTCTGGAGTAGTTTACTTGTATTTGTGGGCTGTGTTGCCCACGTCTTGCCTGCGTCCTCAGTCACCAGAACCGAACCAAATTCTCCGGCCGCGATCGCGCTGTTTTTTGAGAACGCCTGGACGGCAAAAAGGTTGCTACGTACGGGCGATTCCTGATCCTGCCAGGTCTCACCACCATCGGAGGTGTGCAAAATAACACCTGCGGCCCCAACCACGAAACCAGTCTTTTCATCGTTGAAGCTCAATGAGTAAAGGTTTTCTCGGCCGCTTATTTTTACCTTTTGCCATGTCCGGCCGCCGTCCTGCGTTCTTATGATCGTGCCTTTATCGCCGACCGCCACGCCTCTATTTTCATCGAAAAATTTAATGTCTTCGAGCCAAAACCGCGTG
The DNA here is from genome assembly GCA_038248245.1 of Pyrinomonadales bacterium. Lineage (GTDB taxonomy): Bacteria > Acidobacteriota > Blastocatellia > Pyrinomonadales > Pyrinomonadaceae > OLB17. Next base: position 11,856 of record JBBRUA010000043.1, read on the forward strand.
CCGGATTCGAGTTGTTCCCAGTATGCACCGCCGGATTCGGTTTTCAGGATCATGCCATTTGAACCGACCGCAAACCCCAGCTTTTCCGTCACGAACGACACTGCCACGAGGTCTTCCTTACTATTCGAAATACCTTTACCCCAACTTGCTCCGCCGTTGATCGTACGAAGTATCGTGCCTTTGTCGCCGACTACCCAGCCTTTTTGACCATCATAGAACGTCACCGCGTTGAGATTTTCGGCGGTATCTGTGAATACGGGCAACCAGTCGCGCCCGGCGTCGTTTGTCAGCCAGATCTTACCGTTCGAACCGACGCCGACGCCAAGTTCATCATCTAAAAAGAAGAGGTCATTCACGTCTTCGCGGCCGCCCTCGCTCAGACGCTGCCAACTATAGCCCCCGTCGTCGGTTCGTAAGATCAACCCGTTCTCGCCAACCGACCAACCGGTAAAGCTGTCGCCGAAATAGATCGCCACCAGTTTCGGATCGGTTCGAATATTGAAGGGAAGCCACGTCGTTCCGCCATCGCCCGTCATCCACACCATGCCGCGTGCGTCGGTCATCGAACCCGTTTTTTCATCGGAGAAGGCGATCGAAAGCAGGTCGGTGCGGCTGTAGATCTCGGATCGTGTCCAGGTCGCTCCGGAATCAAAGCTTTTGACAACGCACCCTTCAAACCCGGCAGCAACGATCGTTTTTGTCGACAAATAAGCAGAACTCGAGATCGTCGAAGTGCCGCACGGTGTCGAGGCGATCCAGGATTCACCGCCATTAGTAGTAGTTAAAATTACGCCGTTCCTGCCGACCGCAACCGCACGATCATCGTCGAATGCAGAGACATTTAACAGGTGTTCCGTCGTTCCCGAAACTTGAGGCTTCCAGGTTGCACCACTGTCTGTGGTTTTTAATATTCTTCCGTACGGTCCCGAGATCCAGCCGGTTGTGCCGCTTTTGGTAAATGAGATGGCGGACAAATGGTCGCGAGCGTCGATGGCAACTGGTTTCCACACCTTGCCGCCGTTGGATGTCGAGAGAACCGTACCGCGCGACCCGACGAGGATCGCATTATCCTTACTGCTGACCCAAACTCCAGAAAAAGTAACGTCGGTTTCGGAAACCTGCTTTTCCCAACGGAACCCGCCGTCGGTTGTGTGGAGAATTGTATTGTCAAAACCAACCGCAAACCCATTAAGCTTGTCTTTGGCGAAGTGAACTGCGGTAAGCGGATTACCTTGGGGCAACGGATTCTGCCACGTCCAGCCGAGTGAACTACGCTGTGCGAGAGTGATCGACACTGCAAGCAGGATCATCACCGCCGAGGCGCAGAGGCACCGAGAGAATGAATGGAATACATTCTTTCTAGCGTGCGTGATAGCAATTTTATTTGCTGAATCAATTCTCAAAAAACTCTGTCTCCGTGCCTCTGTGGTAAAAATCTAAATTTCCAATACGCCGATGTCACCAACCGCGTCCTCGAGCATTTGTCTATCAACGCGGCCGAGCTCGGCCGTTTTGCGGGCGATGGTGTCGGCGATCTCTTGTATCTCATGACCGGAGTGGCCCTTGACCCACTTCCACTTTATTTGATGCGGTGAAGATGCGTTGTCGAGGCGTTTCCACCATTCATGATTGGTTTTGCGTTTCCACGTCCCGCCCATCGTCTCAACGACATATTTGGAATCGGACATTATTGTGACCGAACATGGTTCACTCAGGCTTTCAAGCCCGATCGCCGCTGCGGCTATCTCGGCCTGTTGATTTGTCGCACTGCCGAGGAACTCGCCGAACGCCTTCCAAATGCCCTGAAACCCCAGCAACGCCGCCGCCGCCGCCCGCGGATTTCCCCTGCCGTTCCCAAGACTTGATCCGTCGCAAACTATTGTGACTTGTTTCATTCTTCGTTTAAATTAATACCACTTAAATAGCTCCGAATTGCTCGCTGAGCGCTTGTTAGGTGGGCACCCCAATGAATTTTAAAATTGAACCGCCACTCCCAAACCGCATCTGCAACATGACCACGTCTGTACAATACCAAACCGACTTTCACATCATTATAAATATCAGCGAGGTCATCCGAAAGTAAGTTCAGAACCGGCGGCTCCTCTTTTAGCGGGTTACAAACATCCCAATAGATATTAATCGGTAAATGTTCGAATCTCTCTCGTACGATACTCCACTCCTCAGAGGAAATTTCATACTCTGTTCCTTCGCCATCGCCGACATAGCTAAGTTTGATGACATTCAGGTGAAGCTCTGCAAGCAATCGCTCGGCAGTTCGTATCTCCATTTCCGGGTCGCCGATAATTTTTTCCGCCCACTCACAATACCGCTTGGCTATTTCGGCAAAAGCTGCAATTTTAGGATCGATGTCTTTCAATGAGATTTAAGGGGTCAGTTATTAATGGAAATGACATTATCCACGTAGTTATCGAATGTATCATCATGCGAAATCACGAAAAGCTGGTCAAAGTGAGTTATCCGGCTGATCTGGGTAGCAAAATTTTCGCGACGCGTTTCGTCCATATTCGTTGTCGGTTCGTCGAAGAATGCTATTCGAATATCGCTCAGTTGCTTGAGCAACGCGAGTCTGACAGACAGAGCGGCCGACATCTGCTCTCCGCCGGAAAGGCTGATAAACGGTCGTTCGAAGCCGTTTTCTTCGAGAATTATCGAGTAATCCTCCGCCCATTTCAACGTCGTTTCGGCGTTTCCGGTTATCTCGCGAAACATTTGATTTGCTTCGAGTGAGACGTGATAGACGTAATTTCTCGCGACACGCGGTGCGGCTTCTTTTAACGTGTCCCGGATAAATGCGGTCGTCTCGGCGACGTTCTCCAGTCGCTCTTTCTCGATAAATTCACCACTGAGCGACCTCCGCACTTCGGCGAAACGTTCTACCTCTGCGGCAAGTTGTTTTTCCCGGCGTTTTGATGCATCAAACGTCGCCCGCGTTTCTGCATGTTTTCTTTCCGTCGCTAGCAAATATGAACGTCCGCGAGCGTGGAGATCGCTATCA
>JBBRUA010000044.1:0-13825 GCA_038248245.1 Pyrinomonadales bacterium
GAATTCGCCTGACCGAACGTAAGGTTTCGCACGCCGGCGGGATTTGTGGCATTAACCGTGAACAGGTTTGAACTATCGACCGCAAAATTGACTTGATTCAAGACATTAAAAGCCTCACCGCGAAGTTGGAGCCGAAGTCGATCACCGAACTTAAACTCGCGACGGAGCGCAATGTCGGTCTGGAAGAGAGGAAATGCCCGAAGTGCGTTTCGGCCGAGCGTGCCCTGACGGGTGACGGGTGCGATCGAGAATGCGTCCGGATTTATGCGTTTGTTTCCTGGAACTGTACTGTCCTCAAGGTAGAGCGGCACGCCAGCGTTTAGATCGGGGCGGGTAGTAAACGAACCGACAGGCCGGTGCCGCCATTCTTTTCATAAGCTTCACTAGCCTGAAGAGCCTGCTCTCTTACCTTGGATTGACGCTGTCACTCTGCGCCGCTCTAGCTGTCTTTTGCCTTTTCCTTGTCAAAAACAGGGAATCCACGAAATTATTGAAAGTTCTTGGATACCCGATCGTTCCGGCCTTTTTTATAGCGGCAACCGTTCTGCCTGCGGCGCTTGCCGCTTGGCGCAATCCCGTTGAATTACTTTTTACCCTGATTACTTTCATTGCCGGTGCGATTCTATATTTTTTAGCCCGACGGAAAGGTTAGGTGACAGATGTGATGAGACCTTTCCGCAATCTGCAGACAACGGTTTCCATCATTTGACTCCGCATATGCGACGTTTATTAAGCTAAACGGGCCATTCACTTAATTGCTGTTGGACACAAAAGATTGATAGTATAGCCTCAAGTATTAAAAGACACGGAATCAAAATTATGCTTCGCTGCCAATTTAGAGTTGTTTTGTTCATTCTGCTTGCCATTTCATTATCTTTCGCTCAATCCAAGTCGAAGCCAAGCGATAAGTTTCGCCAGTTGAGCGACGACGAACTGCCGACGCCAAACGAACAGAGAACAGCCAGCGGCGCTCCCGGAGCGAAATACTGGCAGAACCGGGCGGATTACGTAATCGATGTCGAGATCGACGACGTCAATCAGCGTCTGATCGGAAAGGAAACGGTCACTTATAAAAACGTGTCTCCGGACACGCTCACGTACTTGTGGCTGCAGATCGATCAGAACATTCATGCGAAGGATTCCGATTCGACTATTACACAGACGGCTCCGTCGTTCGATGCCGCTACCGGTCTGCCGATAAGTCGGATTGATCAGCTCGTAAATCGCACGTATGACGGCCGCGTAAATATTACAAGCGTGCGAGATGCTAAGGGTAATCCGCTCAAAAACACGCTCAACAAGACAATGCTGCGGATCGACCTTCCGACACCGCTGGCTTCCGGCGGGACATTTATATTCTCGATTGACTGGAATTACGCAATCAATAACAACCGTATATTCGGCGGCAGGGCAGGTTATGAGGTCTTCCCGCGTGACGGCAATTATATCTATGAGATGGCTCAGTGGTTCCCGCGAATGGCGGCGTACTATGACGTGTATGGCTGGCAGCATAAACAATTTTTGGGAGCAGGCGAGTTTACGCTGGAGTTTGGCGATTACACGGTGAACATCACTACTCCCGACGATCACGTTGTCTCATCGACGGGAGTTCTGCAAAATCCGGCGAAGGTGTTAAAGCCCGAATGGATAACAAGGCTGAAACAGTCGGAGACGGCCAAGGAACCAATCAAGATCATCACCAACGACGAGGCGAAAGCGAACGAATCCAGTAAGCCAACTGGCAAAAAAACGTGGACCTTTAAGGCTGAGAATGTCCGTGACTTTGCTTTCGCCAATTCACGCAAATTTATTTGGGACGCTCAGGGACACAATGTCGGCGGCAAAAGAGTCATGGCGATGTCGTTTTATCCCACGGAAGGCAATCCGCTTTGGGAAAAATACTCGACCCACGCAATCATTCATACACTTAACGTCTATTCGCGGTACTCGTTCGATTACCCATACCCGGTTGCCCAAAGCATCAACGGACCAGTTGGCGGGATGGAATATCCGATGATCTGTTTTAACGGCCCGCGTCCAATGCCGGATGGCACATACTCCGCCAATACCAAATACGGCCTGATCTCAGTCATTATTCACGAAGTCGGTCACAACTATTTTCCGATGATCGTCAATTCAGACGAGCGGCAATGGACGTGGATGGATGAAGGGCTAAACACTTTTCTGCAGTACTTGGCCGAGCAGGAATGGGAAAAGGGCTATCCGTCTCGCCGCGGTGAGGCGCAGTACATCGCAGAATATATGGCGAGCGAAAATCAGGTGCCGATCATGACGCAATCCGATTCGGTGTTGCAGTTCGGCAACAACGGATATGGAAAGCCTGCAACGGCTCTCAACATTTTGCGTGAGACCGTCATGGGCCGTGAGTTGTTCGATCATGCTTTTAAGACATACTCCGAACGCTGGAAATTTAAGCGCCCTGCACCGGCCGATTTCTTTCGAACGATGGAGGACGCTTCGGCCGTCGATCTCGATTGGTTCTTCCGAGGGTGGTTTTACACAGCGGACAATGTCGATATGTCGATCGAGAGCGTTCGGCTCTATCAACCGAGTACCCAAAACCCCGAGATCGAAAAGCCGCTTTTAAGAAAGCAGGCGAATGAACGGCAAAAGACTTTGTCCGACGAGCGCAACCAGTCATTGCCGAAACGTATCGATCAATACCCGAGCCTTCGCGATCTATATAACGATCAGGATCAGTTCGCGATTAGCGAACGTGAACGAACTGCATACTCTGCGTTTGCAAACTCGCTTTCCGAAAATGAAAAGGCTCTGCTCACCAGCGGTGACTATTTTTACGTCGTCAACGTCAAGAACATCGGAGGACTTGTCATGCCGCTTATATTCAAAGTCGAATATATGGACGGCACAAGCGAAGAGATCCGCATCCCGGCCGAGATCTGGCGGTTTAACAATTTTGACGTTTCAAAGTTGATCGTTACGAAAAAAGAAGCCAAAGCAATTGTACTTGATCCGAATCTGGAGACGGCGGATACTGATCTCGAGAATAACTTTTTCCCTCGAAGAGCAGTACCGACTAGATTTCAGGTATTTAAACAAGGGGCGGGCGGCCCGGGCGGACGACGTCCAAACTGAGGTGGGTAAGTATGAGAATTAGATCAATACCGGTTCATTTTTCCGTCGTGACCGTTGTCTGCCTCGCGTTTCTCCTTGCGCTATTTGTTGCGACGCCGGTAAAAGGACACACGTATCACACCAGCCTCACGAGGCTCGATCACAACTCTCAGAAGGGACTGCTTGAGATCACAATACGCGTTTTCATTCACGATCTTGTACCGGTTTTGGAGAAAACGAACCAGGGGAGGATCGACTTGGAAAGGTCTGCGGACATTGATCAAATATTGACTAGCTACGTCGAACAAAATTTTGAGCTCAGGGATAAGAAAGATATTTCCCAAAAGTTGAAGTGGGTCGGCAAGGAGTTGGATGTTGATGTTGCGTTTCTATATTTCGAAGTTGCAGCGAACGAAAGTCCGGAGGGTTACTCGCTCAGAAACTCGATCTTCTTTGAAAGCTTCCCGCAGCAGACGAATCTGCTAGTCTCGCGATCAGAGAAAAAGAAATGCGATCTGGTTTTTGTCGTTGGCGACAAGTTTAAGGAACTTTCCTTTAAGCCCTCACTAAAGGCGGCCGTTTGAGACAAGATTCATGATCAATCCCGAGTAGAATATGTTGTATAGATCGATCTCTCGAATTCATTCAAGAACGGTAGCTCTCAGTACCGTTCTGCTTGTTTTTGCCTTATCGGCAAATGCACACGACTACTGGTTTGAGGCTAACAACTTTTTCCCGAAGGTAAACGAGTCTGTGATCTTACGGATGCAGCTTGGCACAAATCTGATAATCGAAGAAGAGCGTCCTTACCAATTGAAAAGAACGGTATCCTTCAAGCTTTTTTCGGCACGTAGCACTCTAGATCTAAGTGATAAGTCTGCCGACGGAGCAATGCCGGTTTCTAAATTTTCGGTTAGTTCGGCCGGAACCTATCTCCTTGGAATGGAAAGGAATTCCGTGACAAATATTCTTGAGGCTGAGAAGTTTCGGGAATACCTCGCAGAGGAAGGCTTAACCAAGGTTTATGAAGATCGCGAGCGACGTGGCGAGACCGCTAAGTTCGGCTATGAGCGATACAGCCGCTACATAAAGTCCCTCATTAGTGTTGGCGCCAAGAACGATTCGACATATAAAAGGAATCTTGGGTTCAAACTTGAAATAGTTCCCCTCGAAAACCCGTACTCCAAGAAATCCGGCCAATTCTTAAAGTTTAAAATTCTGTTCAACGGCCAGCCTCTCGCGCTTACCAATGTCGCGGCTTACAACCGAAACGGCGAAAAGATTTCGACCAAAAAACATCAGACAGATAAAGACGGAGTCGTTCGGATTAAGCTCGAAGACAGCGGTTTTTGGCTCGTTCGGCTTGTTAAGATGGAACGATGCCGCCAGGACTGTGAAGAGATCGACTGGGAAAGCTACTGGGCATCGCTATCATTTGAGGTTCGCTAACACAACTATGATTAAGAATGTTTTTACGGCCTTGCTTTTTTCCTTAATTGTAGTCAGCGCGGGCATTTTTCGCGCCCAAGACGGCAAAATCATCGAGTTCAAGCCATTTCGGTTTGAGGAGAGCTTTATCAATGAGCGGGTAAAAGCTAATCCGGCCGAAAAACAAATCTTTAAAACCGTGAATGTCCGGAATATTACCTATTTAAGCGAGGGCTTGAAGATAAAGGGATTCGTAGCCGTCCCGAGTGCGGGGAAGAATTTGCCGGTGATCATTTACAATCGCGGTGGCAACAGGGAGTTCGGGGCCCTTGCTGAGTTTGAACTGTATTTCATGGCTAAGTTTGCAAGCTGGGGATATGTCGTTATTGGCTCCCAATATCGTGGCTGTTGCGGCGGAGAAGGAAAGGACGAATTAGGCGGGGCCGATGTTTCCGACGTCCTAAACCTGATACCCGCGCTATCCCAAATCGCGGAGGCGGACAAGGACCGGATCGGTATGTGGGGCTGGAGCAGGGGCGGCATGATGACATTTATTGCAATGACGCGAACCGACAAGATTCGGGCGGTCGTTGTAGGAGCACCAGCAATTAACCAACTTGCAGCCTTCAAAAGGAAGGACAGCGAGGAAATGGAGAAAGAAGTTTTTGAAGTGCTGATTCCAAACTATAAACAAAATAGGGAAGCGGAGCTAAAAAAACGTTCGCCGTTATTTTGGACAGAGAAAATTCCCAGAACCGTCCCGATTCTTTTTTTTCAGGGAAGCTCTGACTGGCGCGTTCCGGCCGATGACACATTTACCTTCATCGAAAAACTCTACAAACAAAAAAATCCTGTCAAGCTGATCTTCTATCCCGGAGCTGATCACGGAATCAGGGAGTATCGCGACGAAACAAATGACCAGACTAAGTCATGGTTCGACAAATACGTCCGTGATAAGTCGCCGCATCCAGACATGGGGCTACACGGCAGGTAGCCCAAAAGCAATCATGTTCGGAAAACTAATAACTATCTTTGCGCTGTTTTGCCTGCTTGCATCTATTTCACGCGGTCAATCGGTGAACGAAGCTCGGGGCACCGAGAAACAGCCGATTATTGACAGCCGGATGAGCAAAACGCAAGTCTTCGAAGGACTTGATCCGGCCTGTCCGCCTGAGATTAGAAAGCGGCAGCGTATCGTGAAAGTGAAATACCATTCTTTCGACGCTAAGATCCATCAAGGTCAAATCGTAGTCGACAAGGATCTGGTCGGCGATATTAAGGCGATATTTAAGCTGGCCCTGAAAGAGAAATTCCCGATACATTCTGTCATTCCGGTTTCGCACTCTCAGTTTCGCAAAGACGGTCGCTGGGACGACAACCTTTCGATGGTGGCAAACAACACTTCGGGATTCAACTACCGCGAAAAAACTGGCGGCGGCTCCCTTTCGAATCATGCTTATGGGCGGGCGATCGATATTAATACGGTTCAGAACCCATATATAAAAGGCAATCTAGTTCTTCCACCGAACAGCAGATACGATCCACATTCGTCAGGAACGTTGACCGCCGAGAGTCCCATAGTAAAAAAGTTTCTGGAACTTGGCTGGACGTGGGGCGGTAGTTGGGAATCCCTGAAGGACTACCAGCATTTCGAAAAGATCATAGAAAAGTCGCTGCGGTAAACGCGGTTCGCACTCTGCTACGCAAAGACAAAACGATGCACTAAAAGTGCGATCGCACCTATTGTCGTCGCTCCTCACGTTACCGCCCGTTCCGTTAACCAAACCTTCCATTGCTCAATAGTCGTCGTTCAAGGAATTTTCCTTGTTGCAAGGAACATTATTCGTTAGCTTAAAATGGCAGATGCTAGATTCAGCCACGACACCATTAACAATTCTTCTCGGTTTTGCCGTCGGAGTTGCTCTTTACGGCATGCTGCTCCTGATGGTACTGCGTCATCCAGACACACAGGTCGGGATTGGCAATGCGGGAAGCGAATACCGCTCAGCCGTTCCTTGATAGAATACCGATAAAACAACGCGATGAGATATTTCTTCTGCCCGTTAGGGAAATTGCCTCGGTCGTGGCTAACGGCGAACTGCTAAATATTTCGACTACGAACAATCGCGTATAGACCATTAATTTTCGGCTAAAAGACCTGGAGGCCCGGCTAGAACCAACAAAGTTCATGCGTTTATCGCGCGGAGCCCTTATCAATATAGAAATGATCGACAAAGTAAGCCCCATGCCCGGCGGTCTCTACCAGGTTCGGCTAACGAACAATCAGGAGCTTTCCTCAAGCCGCCTACAGTCCCGAGTTTTTAGGGAACAATATTTGAAACTCTGACCGCCTGAGCTAAAGCTCGACGGCAGGTGCGTGACGGAGAACCGTTCATTTGCAACTTATGGCTGTTCGTTAATAAGAACCAACCATTAATAAAAAATCGATTCTGAGAAATCAGGCTTTTGGGTAGGATGGTGTGTTGAACTCAAATTATTTCTAATTCGAACCTAAAACTATGCAATACAAAATTTCACTGCGGATATTTCTGTTCGTGGTTTCATTTCTGAGCTTATCGCTCTTCGCTCTCGGCCAGGCTACGGGGACAATCCGCGGCTCAATAACAAGTGATGCTAACGGCGCGGCCGTATCGGGGGTATCCGTTCAACTCACCGAACTCCGGCGAAATGTCGAAACGGACGGTAACGGCATGTACGAATTTACCGGCGTCCCTGCAGGCAGGTACACCTTGGTTACGCACATTGAAGGCTTTTCAGATCGAGCGCGAAACGTCGTTCTGGTAACAGGTGCTAGTGCCGCCGTAGATTTTAGTTTGAGCCTCGCGTCCCTGCGAGAGGAAGTTACAGTAACGACGACCGGAGCCGAAGAATCGGTTTTTGACTCTTTTCAATCGGTAACCGCTATCGGCACCACGCGAATTCGTGAACAGGCAAGTACGGCAATCGGCGAAACTCTCGAACGGGAAGCAGGAATCGGCAAACGTTCGTTTGGACCGGGCACATCGCGTCCGACGATTCGCGGATTTGACGGCGACCGGGTCTTGGTTCTGCAGGATGGGATTCGTAATGGTTCAGTCGGCTCTACCTCAGGCGATCACGGAGAACCAGTTGACACCTTGAATCTAGAACGGTTAGAAGTCATTAAAGGCCCAGCAACGCTCCTCTATGGCTCGAACGCGATCGGTGGAGTTGTTAATGCTATTACCGGTGACGAAGACGACGCACACCCCGGGTTTCGGGGTAATTTCTCCGCTCTCGGTGCTTCAAACAATCGTCAGGGCGGCGTTTCGGGCGGAGTCGAATACGGATACAAAAAATTCCTTTTCAACGCGGCCGGAAGCTTTTTGAAAGAAGGGGATTTCCGTTCGCCACTCGGCCAAATACCAAATTCGGCATCGCGTGCACAAGGCGGTAATTTCGGGCTCGGTTATTATTCCGACAAATATTTTATCCGCGGCGGATTCACAGTTGACCGACGACGCTACGGAGTTCCGTACGCACCGCTGTTCGAGGAGGGAGCGTTTCTGAGCGGTGATTGTGACAAGGATCCAGATCCCGCTGATCCGTGTATTCTCGACATTTATGCGATTCGCGATGAATTTGCCAACAGTCTGCCCGACGAGCCGGACGAGGCGATCGATCTGCGCCTGAGGCGTAACAATTACCGGGTCCGGGGCGGTTTCCGCGATGTCAAAGGTCCGATCCAGCAGGGAAATTTCTCCTTCGATTATACCGATTATATGCATGAGGAGATCGAAACCGCCGACAATATCGATGAGGTTGCTACCACATTCTTCAACAATGTATTTTCTTATCGAGCGGTATTCCAGCAAGCAAGGTATAAAGGTTTGACCGGACGTTTCGGTTTCGAAGGTTTCCGTCGCGACTTTCAAATCATTGGAGCGGAACAGTTAATCGATGGCAAAGTCGATCACAATAATTTTGCGGCCTTTGGCCTTCAGGAAGTAAGCTTCGGCCGAGTCGCACTCCAATTTGGCGGTCGCGTGGAAAATAACCGGTACCGTCCCGAAAACCCCCTAAATATAAATCGCGATTTCACCGGATTCTCCGGTGCTGCGGGTATCCGAATCCGTCTTTGGGAGGGAGCCTCGTTCGTAACAAACTTTAACTCGTCCTATCGTGCCGCAGCTCTCGAGGAGCTTTACAATAACGGACCTCACCCGGGAACGGTTACTTTTGAGATCGGAGATCAGAATCTAACCCGCGAACGTTCCAATGGTATCGAGTTCAGCCTTCGGCAGAATTTCAAACGTGTCCGTCTGAATGGCAGTTTCTACAGCTACGATATTGATAATTTCGTGTACCTCGCTCCTCAGGATCAAAATGGAGACGGCTTTATCGATGTTGAAGACGGTTTGCCGGTAGCAGATTATTTTCAAAACGATAGCCGTTTCACAGGGTTTGATTTCACGGCCGATTTCGATATCACAAAGTATCTGGGGGCCTTCGTCAACGCCGATATCGTAAGAGCAAGACTGAAGGGGATTGATCTAGCCCTTCCTCGCATAACCCCTGCAAGACTTCGAGCTGGGTTGGATATTCGTTACAAAGGACTAAGCGTACGACCGGAGGTGTTGTTTGCGGGTAAAAAAGATACTGACAACATCTTCACGTTGGAAACGCCCACGGCTGGTTACACTCTTTTTAACGTAAATGCGAATTACGTCTATGCAAAAGAAAAATATGCGCACATTTTTACCGTAGGCGGAACTAACCTCAGTGACAAGCTCTACCGGAATCATCAAAACTTTATTAAAGATATTCTTCCGGAACAGGGCAGGGGACTACGGGCATCTTATACGATCCGATTCTTTTAACGATTTTTGTACAATCAGGAGGCGCTCTGTTGTTAGCGACGGAGCGTCTTTCTGATTTATGTGCGGGAGTAGAGGTCGATCTATATACCGTTGGTGTTAGTTGACTTCCCATCCGTCTAAGGTGTCGGCTTTGATGGAGAGATCACCCCATTAAGTTCAAAAAACGGAGGAACTTGTGGTGAGCGGATAGACCGCAAAGCTGATACAGAAAATTGTACTCGAGTCCTAATCCAAGTCCTAATCATAAAATGACGGCCTGTTGAGCCGTCATCTTATTCTCGTAACTAATTGTTATTATTAGACTTAAAATGGAGCCGATGATAAGATTCGAACTTACGACCTGATGATTACAAATCAACTGCTCTACCAACTGAGCTACATCGGCGGATGCGAGGAGCGAAAGCTAACCGCAAACGAAGATACTAGCAAATATTAGGTTTTTTACGCAAACGTTTCAAGGTCGAATTGTTCGGCAGTGTGCGGCTTCGGGTAAGGGAACGGTCAAGACTGTAATATTCGGGTGTTTGGCAAAGTAAAAACTTGTTGACCTTTTGGGTTGTAAAATACTACACTGGTAGAGGCCAATTGGGTTCGATGCCCCGGCTTTGCCATCCTGAATTGTGTGCGGCCGATCCGGCGGCGGGTGAATAATAAGAATTTAAGAGGAGAAAATCGTGAATTTTCAACAAGTTTTCAAACGTTTGACCGTCGTGTCCTGTCTCGCCTTATCGGCATTTGTACTGACCGCGTTTAGCCAATCGGCGACGCCGACGCCGACAATGGTTTTTGGGCCTGCCCGTGCGGCGAGGCCGCTGGTTTCTGGAAATAACCTTTATTGTGCTGGCTATATACAGCTTAACGCGATCAGCACAGCGAACAAGATCGTCGGTGCAAATGACGAAGCTGACCGGTACAATTATAAGCAACGGGATTTTCTTTACATCAACATGGGTTCGAGCAAAGGTGTTAACGTAGGTGACACGTTCGCGGTTGTGCGTCCCCGCGGCCAGGTCGAAAGCCGCTGGACAAAAAAGGGCGATGTTGGATTCTACGTTCAGGAAGTTGGATCGCTGGAAGTTGTGAAGGTCAACGCTGAGGTTTCGGTCGCGAAGATTAAAACTTCCTGCGATACATTTTCTTTGGGAGATCTAGTTCAGTTGATCGAGAAACGTACGAGTCCGCTGGCTGAGCAGCGTCCGGCCCTTGATGTGTTCGCCGATCCATCAGGCAAGGCAATGGGCCGCATACTGATGGCACGCGACGGTGTTGAAATGCTTTCACGCGACTTTATCGTGTATGTCGATCTTGGCGCTGAGGACAACGTTCAGACCGGCGATCACCTGACTATCTTTCGTCCGCTGGGTAAGGGAAATGTTTTACAGCTTCCTCAGGAAGAAGCCGTGAGTGCACGGGACGAAGGGTTCCAGAGTAAGGTGTATCGCGGCGGTAAGTTTTCTAATCAGGCAACCCGCAAATCCGGCGATAAGGCCGACGGGCACGTCGTAACAACTTATCAAGCCAAGGAATTTCGTCAGCCGGGACTTCGAAAAGTCGTCGGCGAGGCCGTAGTTCTGAATGTAAAAGAACGGACCGCGACGGTCGTCATAACCCGCACCGCTCAGGAAATACATACAGGCGATTGGGTCGAGGTTCAGTAGTTTTGGGAATTGGTATACAAAAATCAAGGTGCGTGAGATTAAACTCACGCACCTTTTTTAGTTTTCGAGATCGTTGGCGGCGGGTATATCAATGTGCGAGTTAAGCTTTCGCCGCTCGCGAATAAAGAAGACGAAGTAGCTCCACATCGACCAGATCGACAAGATGACCGCAACCCACAATGCTCCTCGCCCTACGAGATAGCCGAAAACCTTCCAATCGTTCGAGGTTATAGATAAGGTCATCAGATCGGCAAAGGCCGTTTGAACTTCTGCGACGCGCCAAAAGAATGCGGGATAATCCAATCCGAAATTTGAAACCGGAGGATTTCCGTTCGCTGCCGCAACAAGTAGGGCGACGACCGCGACGCACTGGGCCCACATTTTAAGCTTACCCAGATTTTGAGCCTGAATGACGACGCCTTCGCTGGCGGCGACTGAGCGGAGTCCGGTGATTATGAATTCGCGGCCAATGATTATTACAACGACCCACGATGGGGCGAGATGCTTTTCGACGAGAACGATGAGTGCCGCGGAAATGAGCAATTTGTCAGCGATCGGATCGAGAAATTTGCCGAGGGTCGAAACCTGATTTCGACGGCGGGCGAGATGTCCGTCGACGATGTCGGTTAGTGCCGCGATCAGAAACAGAACGATCGCAACCGCATACCCGCTGATCCCGAACCAGCGGTCCGCCTCGGGCGTCAGTAGTACGACGACCAGCAAAGGAACAACGACGATGCGACCGACGGTAATGTAATTAGGCAAGTTCACAAATCTTGAAACAATATTAAAATTATTGGTGCGATCAAGCAAAAATACAAATAAAAAAGGCGGACACGCGGCCCGCCCTTTTTAAGTTTATCCATAACACTTCTTAAGGCTGCATAAAATCGAGCTGTGAGAAGGTGCCTGGGAAGTTGTCCAAATTGGGGAACACAGCCTCAAGCGTTGCGGCATCCTGAGGCAGGCCGAACCATTTGGCGAGCTGTGCACAATACTGATCCGTCGAAGTCGTCGGTATCCACCGTCCGCGTGGGGCAGTGCCGCCGTCGGTGTCGTCGAGTCCTCCTTGCGTTAGCGTTGGGAAGTAGTCTCCCGTTCCGTCCGGTCGTTTGCTTCCATAAAAATTGCCGCCGTTAACGGCTCCGCCCATCACTAGCATGTGATTACCCCACGCATGGTCGCTTCCAACGAGAGCTCCCGACCCGGCAGGGTTGAAGGTACGGTTGAAGTCGGACAAAGTGAATGTCGTGACCGCCTCCTGCACATTTTCACCCGCCGTGCTTTGTGTCCCAAGTTCATCCCAGAACGAACGCAATGCCTGGCTAATCTGTGAAAACTGAGTGTTGTGGGTCGCGAGCTGATTCGAGTGAGTGTCAAAACCGCCGACCTGTACGTAAAAGATCTGACGCGTCACGGAAAGGTCCGTACGCTTCTTGATCAAACGGGCAACCTGTTTGAGCTGGCGGCCGATGCTGGTGTTAGGGAAGGTAACAGTTACTTCCTGCGACGTCTGAAATAGAGCATTTGCATTCAATGCGGCTTCTGTGACACCTGCGGCGGCCTTGACGTGGTTGGAATTCGCCGAGATTATATCATCCGCGCGGATCGCATTGAGAGCAGTCCGGCGAGCGTTGTTGGTCGCGTTATTCGCATAACCCGCTGGATTCAGGACCGCCGAAAGCAACGTATTTGAATCGGCGATCGCGAGCGGTAATGTCGTCTGTCCCGAGGTGAAAAGCTGAGCCCCGGCAATCGAGGTGATCATCGGGATCAGCGGCCCGGCGGTACTCATCCGGTCGGAAACGCGTCCGCCCCAACCCGTGAAGGCTTGAGTTGCAGCGTTACTGGTTTGAGACTGGGTCACCTGATCGGAATGCGAAAACAGCTGATAGGGCTTTTGGATGGAATTACTTTGATATTGGGCACGTGACATCGGACGCACGAGATTCCCGACGTTTACCACCGCACCAAGCTTTCCGAGGCCCCATAACTCGTGGATACCGTTGTTGATGCCGCCGGTTACGGGGCCGAACGCCGGGTGCATTCCGTAGGTCAGTGTTCCGGTCGATCCCTGCATACGTGGGACAGCGATCGGCAAGAGCTGATTCTGCGGGATCGCGAGACCCTGAGTGTTGCGGGCCGCACTATATGCGGCATAATTACTAATGGCAGCGTCGCTGTGGTTAGGAATTATAAGGTTGTTACCGTCATTGCCGCCAGAGAAGTAAAGCAACACCAAGGCTTTGTACGGCGAATTACCGAGATCAGAATCGATCGCTTTTTGAGCCATCGCACTCATCGTGCCCAGGTGATGCATTTGCGTCGCGAGTGCGACCATTCCGAGGGCGCAGCTGCCCGATTTTTTTATAAAGTCACGTCTTGAGTCATTCATAGTTTTCACCTCTGCACTTGATACTGCGACGAAGTCGCGACTAGATACATTGCCTGACGAGCACGCGTCAGTGGATCGGTTGAGGGAACTGCGAGCACGGCGGTTAAGATGTTCGACCGCATTGCAGGCGACATGGTACCGTGGAGCATCCGGCGATTTAGCTCGTCGATAAGGTAATTGCAAGTCGTGTCATAGGCGGCGATCGCTTGCATTTCGCTGAAATCGATCGATGTTCCATTCGGCCTGTCCGGCAGAGCAACCGGCACCGAGGCATTGTTGAATACGTTCAGATTAACAAAATTCGTCCGCTGGATAGACGTTCCGGTTGTCATCAGGGCGAATTCTGGTCCGAGGATCGCGAGTCCGGGAACGACGTAGTCAGGTGGATA
>JBBRUA010000045.1:0-13740 GCA_038248245.1 Pyrinomonadales bacterium
CGATAAACCTCTTTACTGCCGAATTCGGCGAAAGAGTTATCTTCGAATTTCAGATACATTTTCGCCCTCATCGAACCGACGCGGGCGAAACGGTTTACTTCTCTCATCAGCTGAGACTGCGGTGCATCCTCGACCTTTAGGAGCCGCGGCGTCTTATCCGGTGACTTTACGGAAATACATCCCGTGGCGAAAATCGCAGAGGTCACGACAGCCAACAAAGCCGCCCGTAGATATTTTGTACCGTAAAACTTCATCCCGTTGTGATGTTTGGAATTAGTGTTACCGTTGCTTATTCGAAGCCGAGACGATAATTACTGCACCGAACCTACCAAACCAAAAATAATATCATTTTGAAACGCCATAAGCCATCATACAAAAGACGCGGTTGCCGTGGATTTTTATCCGCGGCACCGCGCCTTTGTAAACCAAACCTATTCTATTGTCCGAAAACGCCTGTTCCCCGTGTCAGGTAATCCTGCATCGTATATGCAAACATTATCGCCAGCCAGAAAAAGCTCGCCACCGCAGATAGCTTGATCAACTTCGGGCTCCAATAAACGTGCATAAAGAACAAAATAACACACATCATCTTGAAGAAAGCGATCGCGAGAGCAACGAGCGTGTTCGCACCGGCAAAAAACATTCCGTCGAGGTCAGTCAGGGCGACGACGTATGTAACGATCGTGCCGACAAAAAGTATGCCAAATACTATAAAGTATTTCGCGATACTCATGTGTTCATGTTCTTGATGGTTATCCGACATATCTTCTCTCTAATGTAAAAAGTGGCGCCCGAGTAAATACAACAGCGGAAAAAGAAATATCCAGACAATATCGACAAAGTGCCAGTATAACCCCGACATCTCGACCGGCATATAGTATTCGGCACTATACGTATTGCGGAACGCCTTCCAACCGAGCCACGCCATCAGCCCGAGTCCGATTATCATATGCAAGGCGTGCAGGCCAGTCATAACGAAATATATCCAGAAAAAGATGCGAACCTTATCTCTAAATTTATCGGCGTCGATCTGTTCGTTTGAAAAATAACCGTTCTTCTCGTCCGTCGTCAGAGTATTCGTGTCTAATCCTAGCTTGGCGAGCGAACAGTCAGTCCACAGGAATTCACCTTTCGGATTTGGGTGCTCGACGACCGGTGCATTATGGTCGACGTCATAACACGGCTTTTCGTGTCCGGTCTCGTGACCGACGCCGTGCTCACCCTTCTTCTCTTCCTTGATCTTCTTGTTCAGTCCGGTAACGGGCACCAATCCGTGGTTATATTTGTCGGCATACTCGATCGCCTTTACACCCAAGAATGTCGCGCCAAAAATCATAGTCAGAACGATCAGGATCACCTGCATGTTCCGGTTGCCCTTCTGAGCGTAGTAAACGGTGAGAGCCATCGTCAGCGAGCTAACGATCAGGACGAGCGTATTCAGGCCGCCAAGAAAGGCGTCAAGGTGGTTACTGCCGGCGGCGAATGCCATCGGGTATTTCGAACGGAACACGAGATAGACCGTGAACAGCCCGCCGAAAAACATGATCTCCTGGACAAGAAACATCCACATCCCGATCGAGACGCTTTCTTCCTGCTGCTTCATGTCTTCAAATTGATGTTGAAGCCCCGGAGCGTGGTGATGTTCGTGTGTGTCAGAGTGTGTCGACATTTGTTTCAAAAGAAAATCAAACAAGATCTACAGGATGCGGAGATCGCTGCGATCATTGTCGTTCCGTCAAATTCTACGTGGTCGGAATTGCCTCCGCGTCACGCTTGCGTGCACCTTCTAAATCAAGGCCGTTTTCCTCGCCGAATTCGTACGCTTCCCAGGTAACGACCGGCATTTTCTCAAAATTCTCCGTTGGCGGAGGCGATGCGGTTCGCCACTCAAGGCCAGGCAGCATCCATGGATTGTCTCCTGCCGCCTTACCAAATATCAACGAGTGGCCAAGATACACGACCGGCATCAATAGACCGACGCCGAGCACTGAGGCTCCGGCCGTCGAGAAAATGTTTAGTACCTGCAATTCTTCCGGATACGAAGCGTACCGACGAGGCATTCCCAAATATCCGAGAATGAATTGCGGGAAGAATGTTAAGTTGAACCCGACGAAAATAAGCATCGCCGAGATCTTCCCCCAGAATTCAGAATACATCTTGCCGGTCATCTTCGGCCACCAGTAATGGATGCCGCCTAGATAAGCGATAACCTGTCCGCCGACCATTACGTAGTGAAAGTGAGCAACGATAAAGTACGTATCCGTCAAATGGACCGTCAAGCCCATGGCCCCAAGGAAAAGTCCGGTCAAACCGCCGATCAGGAACAACCCCAAGAAACCGAGAGCGTAAAGCATCGGAGTATCGAAAGTGATCGAGCCTTTGTAAAGCGTCGCAGTCCAGTTGAAGACTTTGATCGCCGAAGGCACCGCTACCACCATCGTTAGAAAAGAGAACACCAAGCCTGCATACATAGATTGCCCGCTGATAAACATATGGTGTCCCCAGACGAGGAAACCAAATACCGCGATAGCGATCGATGAGAAAGCAATGAACTCGTACCCAAAAATCTTTTTACGCGAGAAATTTGAGATGAGCTCCGAGATCACACCCATTCCGGGCAAGATCATGATGTAAACAGCCGGATGCGAATAGAACCAGAAGAGGTGCTGAAACAGGATCGGATCGCCGCCGATCGAAGGATCGAATATACCGATCTTGCCGACCCGTTCGAGGGCAAGCAAAAGGATTGTGATAGCGATCACCGGAGTACCGAGTATCATTACCAGACTCGTTGCATAATGTGCCCATACAAAGAGCGGCAATCGGAACCACGTCATACCCGGTGCACGCATCGTATGGATCGTAACAATAAAATTGAGCCCGGTCAGGATCGATGAGAATCCGTTGATAAATATTCCGAGGCCGACCAGCATGACATAAGTATTTGAAAACGTCGTGCTGTACGGTGCATAGAACGTCCATCCCGTATCGATTCCGCCCTGCATAAGAGCGAACAATACCAACGCACCGCCTGCCCAGTAAATATAAAGGCTCAGCAGATTTATACGCGGCAGGGCGAGATCCTTCGCACCTATCATCAGAGGCAGGAGGAAGTTCCCCAATATCGCAGGTATTGACGGTATCAGGAAGAAAAAGATCATCAGGATACCGTGTTGTGTAAAGACTTTGTTGTATGTACCCGATTCCAAAAGGTCGCTAGCCGGCGTGAGCAATTCCAGCCTGATCGCCCCGGCATAAAGACCACCCATGAAGAAGAATACCGAGACCGAGATCAAATACATGATCGCAATGCGTTTATGATCCTTGGTCAATAGCCAGGACTTGATGGTCCAGCCGTTCGTCAAGTAATTTAATTTTGGCTCTGCGGCAAGTCCCTGAACTATTGCTTCTTGCGTTTGCATAATCTTATTGACCTATTTACTACTGTTTGCCAATGATTTCGCGGCCGGCTTGTTAGCGGCCGGGACGTTATTCGCGTTTGCGGCGGGAGCAGCCATTGCGTTCGCTGCCGGTGCCATGGCTGTTCCGGTCGTCGCATTGGGCGTTAATGATTTAATATACGATACCAGAGAATTCAGCTGTTCTTCTGTTACCTGCCCCTTAAATGTGGGCATAATCGGTTGGTATCCTTCGACGATCTGCGATGCGGGATTCAATATCGAGTTGCGAATATAATTATCGTCCGCCTTTACAACGTCGCCGCCCACCAGTTTCACATCGTTATTGAAAATACCCTCGAGTTTGGCTCCCCGCTGGGTCGGCCCGCCTGAGTGACATGAGGCGCATCCGAGTTTGTTCTCGAAAAGGTCTTTACCGGCCTCGACTGGTGTCTGTCCTGACACATTTCCACTCAACCAATTATCAAAATCTCGCTGCTCCATCACATAAACCCAACCGCCCATGCCGGAGTGGTTAAGGCCGCAATACTCGGCGCAAAATAAATGATACTTGCCCGGTTTGGTCGCATTGAACCACATATACGTGTATCGGCCTGGAACAACGTCGGCCTTGGTTCTGAATGCCGGGATATCGAAATCGTGCAGAACGTCTTCCGTCGTCATCGTCAACTTGATGTTTCGACCAACGGGTACGTGCAGTTCGTTGATCTCGCGTTGTCCGGTCTCGTGTTGCACTTTCCACATCCACTGTTTACCAACGACATAAATATCCATCGAATCAGCCGGCGGCGTAAATTGCTGGTAGTAAATTACAGCTCCGCCCAGAAAGATTGTCATCGATATGACAAACGGGATGATCGACCAAACAACCTCGAGGACCATTGAACCGTGAATTTCGTCGGGTGTCGCATACTTTTCGGTCGCACGATATTTAAGAGCGAAAAAGAAGACAGCGGCTACGATCGGTATCGTAAAGGCAACACTGACCACGATCAGATACGCGTACAGCAGATCGACCTGCCACGCGAATGTCGAAGCCTGCTCCGGAAATAATGGAATCCACGATGTATTCTGCATAATCTCTATCGGCCCGCTGAGCGTCGCCTAAACGTCGGCGTCCGAACCTCGCAACTGATCTTTCCTCTTATTTCTACGCCAAAAAACAAATACCATCATACCCAGCCCGAGAACCGTCGCGATCCCGCCCAGTCTCATCACCCGAAGTATTGAAAGGCCATATTTACCCGTCGATGGATCATAGTGAAAGCAATACAAAAGCAACTGATCCGCAGGGCTGCCAACCTTGCTCGCGGCCGATTCCATGATGCCGAACTTGAGATCCTTCGGCGAATAGTCAATACCGTAAAGGTATCGCGAAATCTTCCCGTCCGGCGTCGCGATCATGATTCCACCCGCGTGTGCAAACTGGTTCGATTTCTCGTCCCACTTATAATTGAATCCGGCGGCCTGCGTCACCTTATCGATCGATTCCTGCGTTCCCGTTAAAAAATGCCAACCGTTTTCGCTTCCGGGATGCCCGTAGCGTTCCATATAGCTCGCCTTTTTATTCTTTGCAAGTTCAGGCTTGTCGTTCTCGCGGGCGTCGAAGCTAAGGGCAACAACATCGAAATCCCGTCCGGCTTCGAGCGACATTCCCTTCAGCGATCCGGTCAGCCCATTCAGGACTTGATTGCAAAGCATCGGGCACTCGTAATACACGAGAGCTAAGACGACCGGTCTGCCCTTCGAGAAATATTCACCGAATTTGACTACCGTGCCGTTCTCATCCTTTAGTTCGGTATCGAGCGGCAGTTGATCGCCCAACTTTTGGTCTATTCCGATCTTCGCGAGAGCGGGCGGCAATCCAGTGGTCGTATCGATCGATGGGTCGTATGTACGCGGCGAATAAAGCGGCGAATTGTAATGCTCGGTCTTCTGGGCCGAAACGTTTAGAATAGAAAAATTAAAAGCGATAAGTGAGGCGTAAAAGGCACAGATCAGCAATCGTCGGATTTTTCCGAAGGTTTTACCACTTTTAATTTTCAGTTTCTCACTTTTCACTAAAATTACCTTATTGTTTCAGTTCCGCCACGCCCCGAACTGGCGTCAGATACGAACTTCCGCGAATCATTCATTATCGACTCCGCTGCCGGACCCGATTTTGCTTTCACGTTCTGCGTCAAAAGCTTTTCTTTCGCTTCCTCGACGGGCATCATCGTGACCATTCCGGTCTTTGCGTCTTTTCTACCGTTGTTCCACTGCTCTTCCCACTGCTTGAGCAGTTCACGGTACTCGCTCTGCGGCGCCATCAGTTCCAGATTGACGCGGCCGTCCTTAGAATCGACGCCAAATCCCGGAGCGGCCTGCAGTCTTGGCTCGGGCGGCAATTTCTCACGATCCGTCATCTGCATGGGATTCGCCGGCCCTGCCGTCTCTTTTGAAATATCACGCAAAACGTTGAGAAGTGCCCACATGAGACCAAACGTAATGACGATGAGCAAAAAAAGAAAGATTGCAAAGCCCAGGATGCCCTTGACCCCGATTTCATTTCCCTCGTAAGCCTTGTCAAAATCGGCCGGGGTTATTTCATGACTCTTTGAAGACATAACGTTAAACCTATCTGATCAAAAATCTAATGAGCCCGTCCGTGCGTTACTGCACTTTCGAAAAACGGATCCTTGATTGGAACCAATGGACGCTTCATGAGGCTGCCGAGGAACCACCACATCCAAATACCACCGACAGCGATCGGTGCGACGAAATCCAACCAGCTAATAATAAACACCCCATGCTCAAAGCCACCGGTAATTCGCGGCGTAGGAGCTATCTGATAAAACATATCTACCAAACGCATCACGAGGATAAATATTCCGAGAGCCGCCAACTGCCGGGCTCGTCGCTTGAAGTCTTGTTGCAAGAGAACTAGGAACGGAAACGCGAAGTGGAACACGATCAGTGCAACTCCAATGTATCCCCAACCGCCCTTCATACGAGTTAGGAACCAGGTCGTTTCCTCCGGTAAATTACCCGACCAAATGATCAGGAATTGCGAGAAATTGAAATACGCCCAGACCATTACGAGAGCAAGCATCAATTTTCCGAGATCGTGAAAATGCCGCTTTGTCAGGATACCGTCCATCGGCTTTTTATCTGCCAAATAAGAAAGCATAACGATCGCAAATGCAAAGCAGCTTAATGCCCAACCAACCACGAACAGCAAACCCCAGATCGTGGAGAACCAATGCGGATCGAGCATCATCACCCAATCAACCACTGCAAATGTAACGACCAGAGCATAAATGACCATCGTCGGTCCCGAGAAACGCGACGCCTTTTCAAGCAGTCTTTCAGACCCGGCAAGATCGGTCGTTTTATCCTGTGCGTCGGACCACTTCGTTAGCAAATAGGTCATTCCGCCCCACATGGCAAAATAGATAATCGACCGAACGATCCAGAACCACGGAGCCATAAATACTCCGCGATGCTCCATCAGGTGAATGTCTTTCTCCAAGTTACTGGTTCCCATGTGCGTGAATTCCATAAAGCTATGGAAATAAACGCCGACGGCAAGCGGAAGGAATAAAATAAACACTAACGGGAGCGTACGCGACGCCGCTTCAACGATGCGGCGAATAACGATTCCCCAAGCTCCCCCTGTCAGGTATTGAAGCATCAGTATACCCAAACCGCCGATCGAGATGCCGCCCCAGAAGATGAAACCGAGCATCCAGGAACGAAGAGCCTGTTCCGTATTGAAATAACACCCTACCGCCCACGCGATCAATGCAATTCCGCCGATGCCCAATGAAAGGGCACGCCAACGGTTGATCTCTTGGGGTGGGTAATATTTGTCGAGATCCGCCATTTACTTGGCACCTCCGTGCGTATTGGCGTTTGTCGTCCCACCCGATTTTGGTGCGGCGACATTCGACGTGGTTGTGTTATTCATTTTCAAATTTTGATCTGGGTTCTGGCTAAGCTGCAGTGCTCGAATGTAAGCAACGATCGCCCAGCGATCACCCGGAGGTATCTGCGCTGCGTAACTATTCATTTTGCCCCAGCCGTTGGTCATTACATCGAAGTAGTGGCCTACCGGCGCATTTCGCAAGCGGTCGTCGTTGTACGTCGGCGGAGCTGAATAACCGCGTCTGACGATCATTCCGTCGCCATTCCCTGTCGGGCCGTGGCAAACGATACAGTAAATGTTGTACCGGCTTTGTCCGCGATCAACGAGTTCCTTGGTTACAGGAACTGGAAACTCGTCAATGTCATTAGGGAAACTCGAAACTAAGGTGTTTCCCGTAGGACCGGTAGTCGAAGTGACCGGAGCATTTAGATCTGGATTTTCGATCTTTCCTGTATAGAAAGCCTTATTTTCTTTAAGCTGGCCGCGGGCCACAGTTCCGTCAGGAATATCGCGCGAACTGCGTTTGTCGGCAAAAAACTCACTTTTCTTGTATGGCTTGTATTTCGGCTGATCCTGCATATCAAAGCGCACACCACAACCTGCGGCAAACAAGCTCAGTGCAATAAACAATATACCAATCCTCGCCCTGCGGACTCCCGCCCCAAGACCATTGATTCTCGACTCGCGACTATTTAGGTACATCGAATACCTCCTGCGGATTCAAGCTTTCCATAAAACTCTTGGTCGTTTCCGAATCGTATTGCGGATCTTTCGCCTCAACTAACAAGAAAAACTTCTCACGAGTCGCGAGGGCAAATCTTGGCACGTTAAATACCGGATGATACGGTGCCGGCAGACCGTTCAGAAACAGCATTCCAAAAACTGCCACAGCGGCAGCAAACAGGATCGTCAATTCGAACATTGGCGGAATAAATGCCGGCAAACTGAAATGCGGACGGCCTCCGACGATAATTGGGTAGTCGATAACGTGAACAAATGTCACGAGTCCAAGACCCGCCAACAGGCCAGCAATGCCACCCACAAAGATCATATACGGCAAAATACTCCGTTTGATGCCGAGTGCCTCATCGATGTCGTGGAGCGGGTACGGCGAAAAAGCGTCGGTCTTGGTATAACCGGCTTCACGCAGACGACGGGCGGCGACGACCAGTTCGGCCGCCGTGTCGAATTCCGCCATGATTCCGTATGTGTCGTTGCTCATAACAATTAGCGTCTATACAAACTGCCTAGTCGGGCAATTATGCGTGACGCTCGGCCTCCTCTATGTCATGGGCCTGCTCTTCATCCAACAAGGCGCGCACTTCGAACATTGAAATGATCGGCACAAACCTAACGAACAGGAACAGAAGCGTAAAGAAGAAGCCGATGGTTCCGATAAACATCGACCAATCGAACACCGTCGGGGAATACATCGCCCATGATGACGGCAGAAAGTCGCGGTGCAGGCTGGTCACAATGATAACGAATCGCTCGAGCCACATACCGACGCTCACAATGATCGAGATCGTGAAGAGCCAGAATTCACTTTCGCGAAACCGTTTGAACCACAAAAGCTGGATTGACAGGCCATTACAAAAGATCAGGAGCCAATATGACCACCAGTACGGACCCTCCCAAATGCGATTCTTTACCATGAAGATTTCGTATTGGGAAGCACTGTACCATCCAAAGAACGCCTCCATTGCGTAACCATAAACCACGATCAGTCCGGTCGCGAGCATGACCTTCGACATGAAGATCAAGTGAGTTTTCGTGATGAAATCTTCCATCCTGTACCAGCGTCTTAGCGGGATGCAGAGAATCAGAACCATCGCGAAACCCGCGAACACAGCTCCCGCAACAAAGTACGGAGGAAAGATCGTCGCGTGCCAACCCGGAACTTGAGAAACCGAGAAGTCGAATGAAACGATGGAGTGAACTGAAAGAACCAGCGGTGTCGAAATACCGGCCAAGATCAGATACGTAATCTCATACCGGTGCCAGTGCCTGGCAGAACCGCGCCAACCCCAAGACAACGCAGCGTAAACAAAACGAAAAGACGTATTCTTCGCCCGATCACGAAGCGTCGCGAAATCCGGGATCAGGCCAACATACCAGAACAATGCCGAAACTGTAGCATAAGTCGAAACTGCGAAGACGTCCCAGATAAGAGGGCTTCTGAAATTTGGCCACATTCCCATCGTGTTCGGATACGGGAAAAGCCAATACGCGGCTAGCCATGGCCGACCGGTATGTAATAGCGGGAACATCGCGGCGCAGGCCACGGCAAAGAGGGTCATGGCCTCGGCGAAACGGTTGATCGACGTGCGCCACTTCTGGTTAAGAAGTAGCAAAATGGCGGAGATCAAGGTTCCCGCGTGGCCGATACCGATCCACCAGACGAAATTGATAATATCGAATGCCCAACCGACCGGCTGGTTATTTCCCCAGACGCCGATACCGTTGGCGAGTAGCCAAACAACCGAGAATAGCAGAGCCTGAGCCACCATGAACGCGAGGGCGAAGCCGATGAACCAGCCAAATGGCGTACGCTTTTTCAGCGTGATGTCACTGATGCTGTCGGTGACACTTGCCAGCGTATGGTCGCCTTCGATCATGGCCGGGCGAAGTTTTTCTTGTAGGTCTTGGTTGTCCTGCATAAAACCTTTAGTATTTGGTTTCTAATTTAAGATTCAGCGGTTCATTATTTTTAAAAAGCCTTAAACTTTGAACCTGAAACTTATTTTAGTGCGCCTCGCCTCCCGCTTTTTTCTCGCCTTTCGGCTCCGCGTGTTTTTTGAAGACCGGTGCTTTGTAATCCGGCATTTCTGTATTCTGATTTTTCAGCCCAGCCAAATATGTCGTTCGCGGCTGGGTGTTCAATTCGTTAAGCAGTATGTAGTCGCGCTCGTCTCTCTTGGCCTTCGAAACCGCACTTGTCGGGTCGCCCATATCTCCAAAAATGATCGCCTCCGTCGGACAGGCTGATTGACAGGCGGTCACGACTTCGCCATCGCGGATTTTTCGCGCACCATCTTTCTGAGCCTCTATACGTGCGGCCGCGATCTTCTGCGTGCAGTATGTGCATTTTTCCATCACACCACGACTTCGGATCGTCACCTCTGGGTTACGCATCAATTTGTACTGCGGCGTGTTCCAATCCTGATAAAGCAGGAAGTTGAATCGGCGAACTTTGTAAGGACAGTTATTCGAGCAATAACGCGTTCCGACACAGCGGTTGTAAACCATGTCGTTGAGCCCCTCGGCACTGTGAACCGTTGCGTGAACCGGACATACCACTTCGCACGGAGCCAGTTCGCATTGCATACAAAGAACAGGCTGAAAGTGCGGGCCCTCGGGACTATTTATATCGCTCCCGGCATAATAAGCATCTATCCTCAGCCAGTGCATTTCACGGCTGCGGTTGATCTGCTCTTTGCCGACAACCGGAATATTATTTTCCGCTTGGCAAGCCAGAACGCAAGCATTACACCCGACACAGGAGTTGAGATCGATCGACATTCCCCATTTCGTATTCTCATTATAGAGGGTCTGAAACGGTTCACGAGGATACATCGACTTATCGTAAAAATCTTCCTGTTCCCCATCCTTGGCCTCCTCTGCGAAATGATTTACATCCCACGAGCGGAGCAGGTCACGGCCCTCCATATTGAAATGGATCTGGGTCGACGCGACGTTCGTCTGTTCGTATAGATTCGTGATTTCGCCGAAGCCGTGATCCATCGCATCCGAACGCCTTACGTCGAATACGTTGTAACCGAGGCCAGTTCCGACCTTGCCGGCGCGAGTTCGGCCGTAGCCCATGTAAAGTGTGATCACATCGTCGGGCTGGCCAGGCGTGATCCACATAGGGACGCCCTTTTCGATCTCGGCTCCCTGATATTTGATCTTTACAAGATCAGAAAACTGATTGCCCCCCTTGGTATTGACGAACGCGGTTCCTTGCTCACCGCCGACAAATTCTCCCGAATCATTACCGCGGTTGATGCCGAGTTTTTCAGCTGTTTTTGGACTAATCAGGCCGACGTTGTCCCAGGTGATTTTGTTGAGTGGATTCGGCAATTCCTGCAGCCAGCCGTTATTCGCAAAACGACCGTCGTAAACGCAGGGATCAGGCAGGATCGTGATCTCGACAGTTCCTGAAACGGCAGGTTTCGCTTCCGGTTGAGCAAGGAATGCGGTTGTCGCCGAGACTGTTTTAGGTGCCGAAGCGGTGTTCGGGATCACACCGTCGTGGATCGCTTTCCGCCAATTATCATCAAACGTTTTCGGTGAAGCGGGCGCGGGAGCCACGATCGGAGTCGTAATTGCCGCCGGACTCGCCGTTGGTGCTTCTTTTTTTCCGACTTCGTTCGACGTGGCAACCTTTCCCTCAGCCTTCGGCTCCAGGGGCGATTCACCTTGTGGAGCTCTATTTCGGGTCTCAGTGCCTAATTCGGCTTTAGACGGAGCAAGCATCGCCGTAGGAGTGATCGTCTGCTTTTGCCAATATTCCTTGACGATGTCGTAATCTTTCTTGTCGAAGCCTTCCTTCATGAAAAGCTGCACGACTTCGTGGGAATTTTTACCGTCGTAAAGCGGCGCGATCAGCGGCTGAACGATCGACGCCGTCCCGTCGAAGGCACGGGCATCGCTCCAGCTCTCCAAGTAATGCTTTTCTGCCACGTGCCAGGCACATTGCTCCGCCGTTTCATCGAAATACTGTCCAAGATGAACCGCCATTCCCGCTTTTGCAATTGACTGCATTCTTGCCTGCGATAGTTTCAGGTCGGCAGGCGAATTATAGACAGGATTTCCGCCTAGGATCACAAGCAGTTTGACCCGTCCTCCGTCGATATCCGCTATCAACTCGCGGAACTGATCGATCTGCAATTTGTCGGTTCCCGGCGAAAGCGGATCTATATAAACGACCGTCTGCCCGACATTCCCAAGTGATGCGTTAATCGAATGAGCAAGTGCGTGAACGGCGGGTGACTGATTATCTCCAGCGACGACCAGCGATTTTCCCTTGAATTCTAAAAGATCCTTCGCCATCGCGGCGATCCAGGCCGCATTTTCGGTGTATGTCGATGCAGCACCGGCGACGCCCAGAGCCGTCGCGACTGCTTTCGCGATCTCAGACATTTGGCTCGGCCGGACCGAAATACGGTGGTCGGCCTTGGCTCCCGTCAGACTAACGCCTGTTTCGATCGCATAAAGTCGATTTATCTGCTTCTTCTCTTCGCTAAAAGCACGTCCCTTAGCAAAATCTTTAATATAAGCGACGTTAAAGCCTGAGAAAATATCGGCATCCAATGACAAGATCCGTTCAGCTTTTTCGAACCTGTAGATCGTTTTCACGGGAGCGCCAAAGGCAAGTTTCGCCCCAGCCATCGCATTATCAGCGTTAACCGGTTCATACTGCACCCATTTCGAATTCGGAAGCTCGGTTTTAACCTTGCTAAACTGGTCGATCAGCGTCGGTGATGTAACCGTTTCAGTAAGGAATCTCACGCCCGCCCCACCGTCGATGCGATTCGATTCGATCGCAGCACGGAAGTCGGTCATGAAGTTTTCCCACGATTTCGGAGATCCTCGGTAAGCTACTTCCTGCGACCGGTCCGGATCATACATACCAAGTATCGAGGCTTGAGTGTAAATGTCAGTTCCGCCGCGGCTACCGGGATGCTCTGGATTCCCCTCGACCTTAACCGGCCTGCCCTCGAACGATTTCGCAAGCAATCCGGTCGCGATACCACCCAGCGACATTGCAGTTGCAAAAAATTTTGGTTTGCCCGGCAGATAATCTTCTTGGGTCCGAACAGGTGCAATAATTTTCTCGGGCGGTTGAATGACACACCCGCTGAGCCCCGCGAGTGCGAGCGACGCCCCCATTACCTTCACAAAATTCCGACGGCTAAGACTGTTGTCCCACTCCTCGATCTCGTGCGGATACTCCTGTGCGATAAATTCCTTAAACTCCGGCGTATCGGCATGCTCCTCGATGCTGCGCCAATATTCCTTGCCGTTTTGCGACAAGATCTTGTCACGTAACGATGAAAAGCTTGAATTTTTTTCTGGACTGGCCATTATTTACTGATTCCTTTGAATTAGCCGTAAGAATAATTTAGCCGCAATAGGGCACAAAAGACACAAAACTAAATTCCTAAAAGTCTCTCGTCGTAACCTTGCTTCTATTCTTCCCCTATTTCCTCACTTGAGTGTTTTTGCGTATGTTCGCGACATCTATCTTACCTGTGACAGGTCGAACAGCTCGTCATCATTTCCTTACTTCTGATCTTATAATCGATCTTTAGCTTATCCCGATCTTTCTGTTCTATGTCGCTTGGGTCGTACGCCATATTGAAAATCTCGGCCTTCGGGCGAATGAATTTCTCCGGCTGTCGATGACAC
>JBBRUA010000046.1:0-13451 GCA_038248245.1 Pyrinomonadales bacterium
CGGCCACCACGGCGAAGGTTCGAACCGGTTTGGTAAGGATGGTCAGGATCACCTAGTCCGCGTTCCGGTCGGCACGCAGATCTACGATGCTGAGACAAACGAACTTCTCTTCGATTTTACCGAAGCCGGACAAAAATATCTGGCTGCTAAAGGCGGCAAAGGCGGCTGGGGCAACTCGCATTTCGCGACGCCAACCCGCCGGGCACCTAAGTTTCACTACACCGGTCGTCCGGGCCGCGAGCGGGAATTACAGCTCGAACTAAAACTCATCGCCGATGTCGGCCTTGTCGGATTCCCGAACGCCGGCAAATCGACGCTCATCTCCGTCATCTCCGCCGCCAAACCGAAGATCGCCGACTATCCATTCACCACGCTCGAGCCGAATCTCGGTGTCGTAGATATGGGCGATTTTCGCACCTTCGTCGTCGCTGATATTCCTGGCCTTATCGAGGGAGCGTCGGACGGAGCGGGCCTCGGCGACCGTTTTCTGAGGCACGTCGAACGTACCAAACTTATTCTCCATCTCGTCGATGTTTCGTCGATCTCCGGCCGTGATCCGGTCAAGGATTACGAGATCATCAACCGCGAGTTGACGAATTACGACGCGAACCTCGGCGCGAGGCCGCAGATCATAGTCGCGACTAAGATCG
Source organism: Pyrinomonadales bacterium (assembly GCA_038248245.1). Classification (GTDB taxonomy): domain Bacteria; phylum Acidobacteriota; class Blastocatellia; order Pyrinomonadales; family Pyrinomonadaceae; genus OLB17. Next base: position 651 of record JBBRUA010000046.1, read on the forward strand.
ATGCCCTCGACGATCCAAAACGGCTCGAAAAGCTGAAAAAACGGGCGAAGAAAGACGGCAAAGCATTCTTCCAGATATCATCGGTCACGAATCTCGGCGTAAAAGATCTCGTCAATGCCGTTTCCGTCAGCCTCGACGAATTTAACCGCGACGAAGCCGAAGCAAACGCCGCCGCCGAACGAGAACGCCGCGAAGACGTCACCGGAGACCTCGCTGCCGAAGAAAAGAAATTAACCACAGAGGACACAGAGAGCACAGAGAGAACCGAGAAAGAAAATAGAACCGATACCGACCTAAAAACGGAAAATGAACTGTCCGAAACAGCCTAAAAAACTTTCTCTCTCTCTCTTCTCTCCGTGCCTCTGTGCCTCTGTGGTAAAAAATCTCGATGACAAGAATCGCATACTACGGCGGCAGTTTTGATCCGGTGCACAACGGGCACTTGGCGATCGCTAAAACGCTGCTTGAGCAATTCGGGCTCGACGAATTCGTTTTTCTGCCTGCTTTTCACGCTCCGCACAAGAAGCGAAAAAAGCCGACCTCAGCCTATGACCGTTACGCCATGCTCTGCTTGCTGACGGAAAACGAACCGAAGATCCGCGTGTCAAAAATGGAGATCGAAATGCCCGAGCGTCCATATTCGGTCGAGACGCTCACAACCTTGAACGAGAAACTCCCAGACACCGAAATATTCTTTGTCATGGGAGCCGACTCGTGGATGGACATCACAACCTGGCGTGAATGGGAAAAGGTCTTGTCGCTCAGCAACCACATCGTCGTCACGCGGCCCGGCTATCCCGTTACAAATGAACACGTTACAGCCGCAATCCGCTCGCGAATAGTAGATCTCAGAGGATCGCAAAAGGCGGAAACGGGAAAGATTCAGAGCCTGACTTCGACAACTTCTCAGGCAAATATCTACTTAACCGATTCCGTCAACATTGACATTTCCGCGACCAACATTCGCGACAAGATCAGAAGCCAGGACAATTCATGGAAAAATGATGTGCCTATCGAGGTTGCAAATTACATCGAAAAATATCAGATTTATAACTAATGGAAGAAATTCAGGAAAAATCGCTTCAGCGTGAAGCCGTTACAACAGAAACAGATACCGTTCCGACACCCTTTGCCGACCTCGATGCCGATGTAAAACTCGCCATCCAGTGTGCGGCGGATAAAAAGGGCTTTGACATGGTCGTTCTCGACCTTCGCGAGATCGCGAGCTTTACCGAGTTCTTTGTCATCGCCAGCGGTGCAAATCAACGCCAGGTCCAGGCGATCGCCGACGACATCAACGAAAAGCTCAAAAACGACCTTCGAACCAAAGCGATCCGCATCGAGGGTTACCGTTCCGCCGAGTGGGTTTTGCTCGATTACGGTGATTTCATCGTTCACATCTTCGACAAAGACGCCCGCGAAATGTACGACCTCACCCGCCTCTGGGGCGATGCCAAACGCGTCGCATTGCCATCGAACCTCTAAGATTACAGGAGTTTAACGCAATGACGCGAAGAGGCAAAGACGCAAAATTTTTGGTGGAGTTTTTTTGAGCCGTGAAGACTTACGGCTAAAACTCAGGTTATTTGACCGTACAATTTGCAGCCCGAAACACCAAACGCGATAAAAATAGCTTCCTAACCTTTGCGTCTTCGCCCCTTAGCGACTTTACGTTAGATTTCTTAATCCATGAAGTTCAAATTTATCTGGGTCGGCAAAACGAAGGACAAAAATTACAAGGCGTTGCAGGATGAATACTTGCAGCGTCTTTCTCATTTTGTAAATTGTGAGATCGTTGAGGTTAAAGACGGCGGCGGCAAATCCGACGAGGGGCAACGAATACTGCAAAAGTTGAATCAGAGTTCATTCGTCTGTCTGTTAGATGTTATCGGCCGCCAGCTTTCTTCGCACGAACTTGCGGGCGAGGTCGAAAAATGGCAGAACCGGGGGCTGAAAGAGATCGCGTTTATCATCGGCGGCGCGGATGGCGTCTCCGATGAAGTTGCGACAAAGGCCGACAATAGGTTATCCTTGTCGTTTCTCACTTTCACGCACGAGATGGCTCGCGTCGTAATGCTTGAGCAACTATATCGGGCATATACAATTATAAAGGGTTTTCCGTACCAAAAATGAGTAAATCGAAAATTAACGAAGTCAAAGAAGCTCTCCTCGCCGAACGCGATCTGTTAATTGAAAAATTAAAAGGAAACGACCTTTCGGTTGACGACGCAGAGACACCGGATCCGGTCGATCTTGCCGTCCGCAACTATTCGAAAAACGTGATGCTTGCCGTCTCCGAGAACGAAAGCAAACAGCTCGTTCTGATCGACGAGGCACTCGTCCGCATCGAGGACGAAGAATACGGCATCTGCCAGAATTGCGAGGAAGAAATAAACCCCAAACGTCTCGCCGCTATTCCCTGGGCACGCTACTGTCTGAATTGTCAGGAGCTGCTGGAAAAAGGCATGCTCGACGAGGACTAAGCCGCACAGATTGGGCTATGCTGAAAGCGCTTCGGAATTCGGTCCTGTCCATCGTCTACCCGCAGGAATGCCGCGTTTGCACTCAGGCGGTCGATAATATTCGTGACGGGGTCGCATGTTCCACCTGCTGGGAAGCAACACACATTTTTGACGGTAACGAAATGCTCTGCAGTAAATGCGGGGCTTTTTTTAATGCTGAGGGCTTTCAAACTGAGATCTTCTGCCACAAATGCGACGATCAGCATTTTCAAAAGGCCCGGGCAGTCGGCATCTACGAAAAAGGTCTCGCGGCCACCGCTCTCAACCTCAAACGCGAACCAAAAATTCCTGAACGCCTGTTTGCACCAATCGTCGCTGCGGTGAGACGCTACGGGTTTTCGACGGCGTCGTTGATCATCCCCGTTCCGCTCTCGCAAAAACGCCGGATCGAGCGCGGTTACAACCAGGCGGAAATAATTGCATCGCTGATCTCCAGACAAACCGGCATCATGCTCGACACGCAAAGCCTCATCCGTAGCCGTCACACGCCAATGCACCGAATCGCAATGGATAAAAAGGCTCGCGAGTTGACGGTCAAAAACGCCTTCGAGGTAGCGCGGCCTAAACTGATCGAGGGTCAGACGATCTTGCTCGTCGACGACATCTTTACCTCCGGAGCGACCGCCTCTGCGTGTGCCAAGGTCCTAAAAAAGAATGGCGCGGACGCGGTGAATGTCTTCACCCTCGCCCGCGCCGTTCTACATTAATTAGCTTACTAAGGCCTGTCCGTGTTCGGTGCCGGAAGATCGCCCGGCGATCCGAATTGGAACGTCGTTACCGTACTGTTCGAACTCCTGATCGAGTACCAAACGCCGGTCGATGGCCTGAAAACGGCGATATCGTCACGCCCATCGCCATCGTAATCACCAACCACCGGAACGTCATTACTCAACCCGAACGACGTCGCTGAAAAGGCACCGTTCTGGCTTGCAAGCGAATACCATACGCCCGTCGAAGGCCGGTAGACGATAGAATCCGCCCTGCCATCGCCATCAAAATCTCCGGGAGACGGAATGTCGCCGCTTAAGCCGAACCGAACGACGCTGACCGATCCATTCGCACTGCTCATGCGGTACCAATTGCCGTCACTAGGCCGAAAAACAGCAATGTCGACCTTACCGTCTCCGTCGTAATCGTTCGCCACCGGAATATCTCCCGCCAGACCGAATGGTGTCGTTAACAGACTGCCCGGGTTCGTCGAACGCCGGATCCACCACGCTCCGGTCGATGGACGAAATATGGCAATATCGGCCTTCGAATCGCCGTCAAAATCACCCTGAACCGGGATATCGCCAGCGGAACCAAATCCGGTTATGCTCACCGTGCTTGATCCGCTGTTATACGAGTACCAAACATTCGTCGAAGGCCGGAAAACGGCGATGTCCGCGATATTGTCCCCGTCGTAATCCTCGGAAACAGGCAGATCGCCATCAAGCCCGAACTGCTGTATCTTCACCGTTCCATTCGAACTGTTATACGCATACCAGGTCCCGGTCGAAGGCCGGTAGACCGCCGTATCCGTCTTAAAATCACCGTCAAAATCCGCCGATGCCCGGGCCCGAACGATCTTGTCGATCTGACCGTTGCCGTACATCACGTAGTTCTCGGCGTCCTCGTCCTCGCCGAACGAGGTCACCGTTCTCGGCGTATCGAACAATATCTGCGAAGTTCCGCCGTTGTATAGAAAGACTTCGCCCGTGCAATAGTCGCCATAGTTATACGACCCATTTGGCAAATTCCCGAGCATGCCTCGATAAACGTATCCGCCCGTGATCGAGCAACGTCCGCCGCTGTGGTTATAATTGAACAGCGGCATCACGTAATTTGAAGGAGTCGCACATAAAGTCGGATCGAGATTAGTGCAATTACTTCCCTCAAACACACGCCAGCCATAATTGCCGCCGCCGGTTGCTATCCGGTTTACCTCCTCAACAGATCCCTGTCCTACATCCGCCACCCACAGTTCGTTGTTGGCACCGCGATCGAACGACCAACGCCATGGATTACGCATACCGAGAGCCCATATCTCCTGACAAGTTGTCCCGCCCGTAGTGCTTCCACCGTCGCATCGTGCGGTGCCTGCTCCGGTAAAGGGATTCGTTGAGGGGATCAGGTATGGAACGGTCGATCCCTGGGGAATATTAACGTCGATCCTAAGCAATTTACCCAGCAAAAGTGATCTATTCTGGGCCCGATTGCCCGGATCGTTAGCAGAACCACCATCGCCCATACCGATGTACAAAAACCCGTCCGGCCCGAATTCAACCATGCCGCCGTTGTGGTTCGAAAACGGTTGAGGAACGGTGAAAACTATTCGTTCGGTCGAGATGTCGCCGTTGGTGTTGCCGGTGCCGTCAAACGTCCGGATCTCCGAGACTACCGTCACACCATCGCCAACGCGGGTGTAGTTCACAAAAAATCGTCCGTTCGTCGCGAACTGCGGGTGAAACGTCAGCCCGAGCAATCCGCGTTCGTCACCGGTCGATCCGGGAATGACGATCCTCGAACTCAAATTGATGAAATCGGTTGGGGTTGTCGCTCCAGGCCGAAAAAATCTGATCAGGCCTGCCTGCTGAACGATAAATATTCGCTTCGAACCATCCTTTGCACTCCTCAATAGGATCGGACGGGCGACAACGCCGGTCGGTGCGAACGTCTGCAAACGATTCGTGAACGGCGCCGGAACGCCCTGCGCCAAAACGCCGCCCGCGAGCAAAGCAATACTCGACACCAAAGAAACCCAAATGCTTGTTCTTTTCATTATTTCTCCCAGATCAAAACGGAACTTGTAACTGTTTGACGAAAACTTCAATAAAAAAGCTGATGCTGCTTTCGGTTTCCGCTGTAAAACGTTGGAGGGTTGAAACTTATTATTTTCTAAACTTAATTGTAACGATTTAGCCGTTCAAAATGCAATAGCTTTATAATCGGTACTTTACCTTCTTTCCGCGCAACAGATCATCCTCATTCTCAAGGTTTTGCAGTCTCATCGTCACATCGGCGGTCATTTTGAGATCGCCGCGATCGCCCCTCATAAAGTGAAAATAGCCCGCAGCCGCGATCATCGCAGCGTTATCGGTCGAAAGATGTTTTGACGGGAAATAGACCGGCAGTTTCAATCGCTCCGCAGCGGCTTCGGCCGCCTCCTTCAAAGCGAGGTTGCACGCGACGCCGCCGGCGACGATCAGCGTTTTCGGTTCGAGTTCGGTTGCAAGCTTTTCCATCGTGCTGACGAGTGCCTTAACTACCGCAGCCTGAAAGCTCGCCGCCAGGTTCTTTATGGCCTGCGTTGGCTCTTCGTTTTCGCCTAGCGGCTCGATATTATTCTCGCGAACGTATCGTGCGACCGCCGTCTTCAAACCGCTAAAACTCAGGTCCGGCCGTCCGTCCGAGATCTTTGCCTGGACGAATTTCACGGCTTTCGGGTCGCCTTCGCGGGCGATCCGTTCGATGATCGGGCCGCCGGGATAACCGAGCCCGAGCATCTTCGAAACCTTGTCGAATGCCTCGCCCGCCGCGTCATCTCGCGTTCGCGAAACGACCTTGTAATTCCCTTCCGACGGCACATGAAAAATATTTGTGTGGCCGCCGGACACGATCAGTGCAAGGGCAGGATATTCGACAGCGGGATTTTCGAATGCGACCGAGTAAACGTGCCCTTCGATATGATTGACGCCGACAAACGGAATGTCGCGGGCCCACGCTAGCGATTTCGCGTAGCAAACGCCGACGAGCAATGAGCCGATCAGCCCCGGCCCCTGAGTCACCGCGATTGCATCGATATCGTCGAGCGACACCTTCGCTTGTTCCAAAGCCTCGGCGATTATCGGCTCGATCTTCTCCAGATGCTCTCGCGAAGCCAGCTCAGGCACAACGCCGCCCCACGGTGCATGCATCGCGATCTGCGACGAGATCACCGACGAAACGATCTCACGCCCGTCCCTCACCACCGCCGCCGCAGTCTCATCACACGAACTCTCGATTCCCAAAACCAGCATGTTTATAGGTTATCAGAGTCCGCTGAAAAGCGTTGACTCGCCAACAAAACAAAGCCCGTTGCCGCTCGCGTAACGTGAACAGAACGACATCTCGCAACTTCCGAATGCGTTATTCCAAACTAGCGCGTAAAATATCTCAAAGGCCGCAAACAACCAGTTTGAAAGAATTTTTGACGCAATGACGCCACGTCGCAAAGAAAGACCTAAGTTACCTCCAACCTTGCGACTTTGCCTCTTTGCACCTTTGCGTTAAATTGCTCTAACGTTTGAATATGAAAGACCGTCTCAACAAAACCGAATATCTTCGATTCCTCTCCTGCCCGAACGAGTTTTGGCTGAAGGCGAATATGCCGCTGCTTTTTAAGATCGAGGAAACGCTCGAGTATCAGCATTTGCGGCAGCAGGGCTACGAGGTCGAGCGATATGTAAAAATGCTTGACCGTTTTCAGCCTTCTGATGAGATCGCGGTCGATTTTCAGCGAGTCTTCCAGACCAACGAACTCTACGCCCGCTCCGACGCCGTCATCACCGACCGGACCTCGACGAACATCGACATTTACGAGATAAAGGCGTCGGCCTCGGTCAAACCCGAACATCTCTCCGACGTCGCTTTTCAAAAGGTCACCGCCGAGCGTAGCGGCTCCGTCGTACGCAATTGTTACGTCATCACGATGAACGGCGATTACATCCGCTCCGGCGAGATCGACCCCGAACAGCTATTTGTCGTCAACGATGTCACCGACATCATCGCGACGATGATCGCGGACACCGAGCGTCAGATCGTCGCCGCCCGTGCCTACGCCGACTCCGAACCCGTTCCGTCGCTGATCGAATATTGCGCGGACAAAAAGCTCGACTGCAGTTTTCTCAAGCTTCACTTCCCCGATCTACCGGAATATACCGTCTTCGACATTGCCTTTCTCAAGAACGACAAACGTCGCGAATTGCTTTCTCAAGGTGTCGTCGCGATCGTTGATGTTCCGGACCATTTCGCTCTTTCGAAAAAACAGCGTGCACAGGTCGATGCCGCGAAAGCCAACGCCATCGTCATCGAACACGAAAAGATCGCCGAGCGAATGGATTCGTGGGCATATCCCCTCCATTTTCTCGATTACGAAACGTTCGCCTACGCGATCCCGCAGTTCGACGGCATAAAGCCGTTTCAGCAGATGTGTTTCCAATATTCGCTCCACACGATCGACAAACCAGGCGACGAACCATATCACGAAAAGTTCCTTTCTCACGGTGACGACGATCCGCCGCGAGCCCTCGCCGAAAGCCTCAAACAGGCGATGTCCGGCGGGATCGGCACGGTCTTGGTCTGGTACGAGGCATTCGAGAAAACGCGCAATTCCGAGATGGCTGCGATGTTCCCGGAATATAAAGATTTCTTTGATGAGGTCAACGAGAAGGTCTACGATCTGATGAAGATCTTCTCCGACAACCTCTATATCCATCCCGAATTCAAAGGCCGCAGTTCCATCAAAAAGGTCCTGCCCGTCCTCGTCCCCGAACTCTCGTACAAAGACCTCGACATCGGCGACGGCATGACCGCCACCATAAAATGGTTCCACGCCGCCAAACGCGAACTCCCCGACGGCGAACGCGAAAAGATCTTCGCCGACCTTGAAAAATACTGCTACCTCGACACTCTCGCGATGGTCGAAATCTTTAACCGCCTAAAAGGGGTGAATTAGCTCCCTCGCACGCATTATCATGCAAACCGAGAAATATCGGTCATTTCGTGCAAAATAGGTCAAACCGAGAAAAATCCGTCATTTCGTGAAAAACACGTCAAACCGAGAAAAATAGGGTTTCAATCGAGTCTTGTTAATTGCTAGCGTAATATATGGCGGCTTTTATATCCGCCGAATATTCGCTATGAATCAAGACAAAATTGACCGCATCGAAGCCTGCCGCAGGCTTTATCTCAAATACGAAGGCCGCGATCACGCACTGATCGAACAAGAAATGCGTGAGCTCGGCTACGCCAATTTTCACCGCCGAATAATGTACACCCGCTTCGAACGCAACCGTTGCCGCCCCGGCTGGGTCGAGCTTTTCCAATGGGATACGGCATTCGAACGCCCCATGTCAGAACCGCCTGCGTCAGCGGGCGGTCAGGACTCAACGGACACGAATGCCGAGACCGAAGAAACGATCGCGAGCGAGGAAAGCAGCGAAGTAGAATCTAACCCAAACACCATACCGCCCGCTCCCGCAGGCGGTACTGCCAATGATTTCGACGCTTTTTCGGAATGGCTAAAAACCGTTTCGCCGGGTATGACGTGGACTTGGAAGCATCAGGTTTACATCTACAAACGTCTCCGCCGCGTGACCGACGGGCTCTGCAAACGCCTGATGATCTTCTTGCCGCCGCGTCACGGCAAATCCGAGTTGGTCACCGTCCGCTACGCCGCCTGGCGGCTTAAACAGGACCCATCAACTAACGTCATCCTCGGCAGTTACACCCAAAGGCTCGCCAATCGATTTTCACGAAAGATCAGAAAGGTCCTAATGGACGACGCCGCTCTGACAGTACCGCCTGCGTCAGCAGGTGGCACGAACTCGGCCGACTCGAACGACGACGACAGAGAACAAGCGAAGATCAAAACGGATAATCCCGGGCGTTGCTTCCCCAAAACGTCCACGCCACCCGCTACCGCAGGTGGTTCTGACTCTGGACCGATGTTTCCATTCATCAGTTCAAAACCGGCCAATTCGGAGTCTGAGTGGGAGACGAGAGCGGGCGGCGGTTTGCGCGCCGTCGGCGTCGGGTCGGGCGTTACCGGTTTTGGGGCCGACCTGATCATCGTCGACGACCCGATCAAATCGCGGGCCGAGGCCGAATCCGCAACGATGCGCGAAAACGTCTGGAACTGGTTCAACGACGATCTCTACACGCGCCTCGAACCGAACGGCTCGATCATCCTCATCCAAACCCGCTGGCACGAAGACGACCTCGCCGGCCGACTCCTCCGCGAATCCCAAGAAGAATGCGAAGAAGGCTCACCCGCCCGCGAACAATGGGAGATCGTCAACCTCCCCGCCCTGGCAGAGTCCCCTGCGTCAATCAAGGCAGAACCCCCTGCGTCAGCGGGGGGCACGACCTACGCAGTCAACAACGTCGGGGCAACTACGCCCCACGCCGTCTCAACCTCAGATGTCTTAAAGACTCCCGATATCTCCGACCCAATCTCAACACCACCCGCTGACGCAGGTGGTTCTGACTTGGATCCCCTCGACCGTCTCCCCGGCGAGCCTCTTTGTCCCGAGCGTTTCAACGCCGAGGCGCTTGGTCGGCTGAAGCGAAAACTCGGCAGCTATTCATTTGCGGCGTTGTATCAGCAAAGGCCGGTACCGGCTGAGGGTGGATTATTTAAGCGGAAATGGTTCGACGGCAAGATAATAACGGTCGCCCCGCCGGGGCTCAGGTGGAAACGCGGCACCGACCCGGGCATCTCGGCCGCCTCGAACGCCGACTTCACCGCCAGCGTCCGGGTCGCTCTCGACCGCGAAGGCAATATGTACATCGACGGCGGCTACCGCAAGCAGCTCGAATACCCTGAGCTGCGGCGTTTTATTCAGGGACGCATCCTCGCCGAACGCGACACCGAGCACGGCATCGAGCTCTCTGCCAACGGCAACGCTCTGATTCAGGACCTTCGCCGCGACCGCTCCGTCCAGGGACGCGCCTTTCGCGGCATCAAGGTCAAAGACGACAAGATCGCCCGTGCCCTGCCCTGGATCGCCCTCGCCGAGGCCGGAAAGGTCTTCCTCATCCGAGGCCACTGGAACCAAGACTTCATAGACGAAACCGCCTCGTTCCCGCTAGGGAGGCACGACGACCAAATAGACGCCGTCAGCATCGCCTTCCGGATGGCAACCGCTCAAAGTTATGGGTTTTATAGCTTTTGAATTAGAGGAGATTAAAAAAAGCGGAGCCATGGCAGCTCCGCTTCGCATTTGAAAATTTGTTAAGCCACAGCTTCAGTCTGCGGCAAAGCCGCCTCCGCTCCAAGTGCTTCTAAAGCGGCGGCAGCTTTTTTGGAGGTTCGGCTGACGGCTGGCGTTGGAACTTTGCGCCCCGTCAGGACGATGAGATTTAATTTGATGCGTTTGTCGCGGCCGGCCGGAGCTTTCGGGTCGCTGTAATCGTAGTCGAAGGAGTAGATATAATGGCCGGTTGCGAGCTTTTTACAAACATCCTCAGGCAAGTGAAAGCAAAATGCGTCGGCATAATGTCCGAGGCCTTCGGTAACGTGTCCGATCTGTTCGCCGTCGGGACTATCGAGGAAAACCGGGATCTCGACAAGTGCATCGCACTTACTGTAAAGATCTCCGAGAACATTGCGGCGTTTGATGGAAAGAGGGCTGTGTGTCATTCGGTAATGATACCACTTTTATTGACTTTTGTCGCTAAAAATCTGATCGGCCCGCAATAGCGAAGCACGGCCACGTCGTTTGAATTCGATAATTTCTCTGATCTTTGACAACTAAACAAAACAAATGCCCGTGAGCATTACGCTCACGGGCATCGTCTGAAGATCTTTTACGATCCTTCACAAACTACCAACGGCCGCCGCCGCCGCCGCCGTATCCACCACCACCGCCGCCGCCGCCGTAGCCGCCACCGCCGCCGCCGCGATTTCCACCACGACCACCGCCACCGCCGCCGCCGCTACGATTTTCCTGCGGTTTTGCTTCGTTGACCTTGAGCTCGCGACCGTCAACTTCTTTGCCGTTGAGCTGTGCGATAGCGTTTTCGCCATCAGCCTGCGAAGCCATTTCGACGAAAGCGAATCCGCGTGAGCGGCCTGTTTCGCGATCTTCGATGATGTTTGTTGATTCGACAGTTCCGATAGCACCGAAAAGATCATTAAGATCCTGGTTGCTTGTGTTGAAGGAAAGATTTCCTACGTATAGTTTCATTGACATTGTGTATTTACCTTTTCCCTTTTCGGGAATTCTAAAGAAGCGTCGAATCGAGTTCTTATGCGGCGGATACTTGTCTGCCAACGAAGGAAACGATCTCGGATACTCAAAAAACGCTGAGAGTGACTTCTATAACCTAACAGGACCCGCTCTCAAACTTATCCGATAAACCGTTAAAGACGAAGCGCGTACCGTTTTCGTACGCGAGAGTAGGATTAACAGACACTATAATGCACGTTTTCCACAGCAATAGCAAATTGCGACGCCATGCATTCTAATAGTGATCACGATTTACCCGCATATTTTCGTTTCGAAAACGGTCTCAACGCTTTCCTCCCGTCGTATTCGCCGCCGGTTTTTTGCCGATCGACTTCGCCTTGGCGAGAGTTGCGTTGACGGGCGGGGCTTTGTACACGAAGGTCATTTCGCCGCCAAGGGCAGTTCCCTGTTGGGTTGGCATCGCGTTGCGGACGTCGAGATCGATCGCGACATTGCCGTTATCGATCTTTTCCCAAGCGACGGGCAGGACGACGATCGAGCTTTTGGCTTTGTCGAAATACGCCTCCGCCATGTCGCCGTTCGACGAACTGACGATTATCATCCGGTCATTCAGATTGAGATTGAAATTCGCGGTCTCCGGCATCTTTCCAGCAAGCGGGATCGCGACCGGGGCCGACCCGTTGATCGCGAGTTTCGTCTGCGTAAGCGACGCCTTCGCGAGTTCGATCTTGTTCATGTAAACCTTCGAATTTTGATCCGTAAAGGCGAAGGTCCCGACGGATGTCGTACCCGGAACGCTGACGGAATAATACGTGCCCGATGTCGTATTGAGATGCTCCTTCATCGGCTCGCCGTTGAATGTAACCTTGCTTGGAGCGCTCAGGGCAAGCGTCGTTCCGGTTTTCCCGCCGATGCGAAAGAAGGCCGTCACCTCGTAATTCGAGCCTTCCTGATCGACCGTGTAGCTCTGGTAGATCTCGGTCTGAGCAACTTTGTTCGAAGCCGTCGTCTCGTTCGACGGACATGCACCGCCGGTGAAAAACAGGATGCCGGTAAAGAAAAGAAGGGTTTTGAAGAATGTTTTCATCTCAATATATATACGCCGAAAGAAACTCGCACGACGAAATTAACACTAACTCTCGTTCCCGGCAAGAAATTATATGGGCCCTACGGTTTTTGCCCCGGATTCCACACGGGCTTGAAGTTGGAATTTATCAGCCATTCAATCGGACCTACCATCGAATCGATCGACCGCGTCATGTGTGCAAAGTCGATCGTCCTGATCTCATCACTGGCTCGATGGTAATCAGTGTGCAGACCAAAACTCGATACCGTGTGAGCAATAA
>JBBRUA010000047.1:0-13451 GCA_038248245.1 Pyrinomonadales bacterium
CGGACTCCGCCTCCCGGGCATCTACGGCCCCGCCAAAGAAGAATGGGCCGCACTCGGTGCCCCAGCAATGCCATAATTCGCCCAAGCACTAATTCTGTGATTTTGACGATTGAAGGCTCTCGCCAATCGGCCAGAGCCTTTCAGATTAGAGCGTTGATTCGCGCCAAATTGCCCGTTTCGGCTAGTTTTGGTATCGTTAAAAGTTACCTTTGTATTAATACTTGTTATAGATAGGACATATATAATGGCGACCGGAACAAAGAAAATCGATACTAAAACAGCGGCAAAGAACGGCAAGACGGTTGTAGCTGAGAAAGCGAAGACGACCGAGGCTGATGGTTATATTGCGGATACTAAGACGCAAAAGACCGCGAAGGCTCAGACACCAAAGGCAGTGAAGGCGACGGCCAAAAAGAACTCGACGAATTATCACGGGCTAGATGCCGAGACGATGCTCGGGCTATACCGCACGATGTACACCTCGCGGCGTGTCGATGATAAAGAGATCCAGCTAAAGGGTCAAAATAAGATCTTCTTCCAGATATCAGGTGCCGGCCACGAAGCTATCCTTGCCGCAGCCGCACTTTCGATGAAGCCTGCGTACGACTGGTTTTTCCCGTACTATCGCGATCGTGCTCTGATGCTCGGGCTCGGAATGACAGCTCAGGAGATGCTGTGGTCATCGGTCGGGGCTGAGGTCGATCCTAATTCGCATGGCCGCCAGATGCCGTCGCATTGGGGATGTACTCGGCTGAACGTGCCTTCGCAATCGTCGTGTACCGGAACGCAGGCCCTTCACAGCGTCGGTGCAGCTGAAGCGAGTTATCGTGCCGGTTTGGTCGAGGGACTAAAGGAAAAGATCACCGGTTTCAAAGGCGACGAGATCGTCTATATGTCGGTCGGTGACGGCACGACCAGCGAAGGCGAATGGTGGGAGGCGCTCAACACCGCCGCTAATCTCAAACTTCCGGTCATTTTCCTCGTCGAGGACAACGGCTACGCTATTTCAACTCCGGTCGAGGTTGGCACTGCCGGCGGCGACATTTCAAAACTGGTAGCAGGATTTCCAGATCTCTACATTCAAAAATGCGATGGCACCGACGTGCTTGAGAGCTACGAAACTTTCCAGCGCGCGGTGAAGTATTGCCGCGACCGTAAAGGGCCGGCGTTCGTTCATGCAAAGGTCGTTCGTCCGTATTCGCACTCTTTGTCCGACGACGAAAAGCTCTATCGTCCTACCGAGGAACTGGAGGCTGATGCAGCGACCGACCCCATCAAGAAATTCGCGGAATTTTTGATGACCGACGGCATCGCTTCGTCCGAGCAGCTCGAGGCATTGCGTAAAGAGGTCGATGCCGAGGTCAACGCAGCCGCAGACATTGCCATTGAAACACCTCAACCTGCACCCGAAACGGCTCTCAGAAATGTATTTTCGCCGGATATCGACCCGACTGATCGTCAGCTGTTTGATTCAGAGGATGGAGCGGAGCTTTCCGGCAACGCGGGCACGATGGTCGATTTAATCAACCGCTGCATGCACGAGGAGATGGAGCGGGACCCGCGCATCGTGGTTTTTGGCCAAGACGTTGCCGACTGTTCGCGCGAAGAGTATCTCGATGACCTGAAAGGAAAGGGCGGCGTGTTCAAGGTGACAGCGAATCTGCAACGCAAATTCGGCTCGGCCCGGGTTTTCAATTCGCCGCTCGCCGAGGCAAACATTATCGGCCGTGCGGTCGGAATGGCGCTTCGCAATCTGAAACCGGTAGTTGAGATACAGTTTTTTGATTATATTTTCCCGGCGTTTCATCAGATCCGAAACGAAGTTGCAGTCACGCGTTGGCGCTCGGACGGCGACACAAAATGCCCGATGGTGATGCGTGTCCCGGTCGGCGGTTATCTCAAGGGCGGTGCCGTTTACCACTCGCAGTCGGGTACAACTCTGTTCTCACACACGCCGGGCCTAATGATCGTCTACCCGTCGACCGCGCTTGATGCGAACGGCTTATTAAGAACCGCGATCCGCTCGGACGATCCTGTCTTGTTCCTCGAACACAAACATCTCTACCGCCAGGTCTATAATAAATCGCAATATCCGTCGAGCGATTTTCTGATCCCGTTTGGCAAAGCTAAAACAGTCAGAGAAGGCAGCGATGTTACGATAATTACATACGGTGCTCTCGTTGAACGCTCGAATCAGGCGTGCAAACGCTTGCAAACGCAAGGAGTTTCGGTTGAGTTGATCGATCTTCGAACCCTCGTCCCCTACGATTGGGAAGCGGTCGCGGAGTCGGTAAAGAAAACGGGCCGCGTCATCGTCGCCCACGAAGACCCGATCTCGTACGGCTACGGTGCCGAGATCGCGGCGCGTATCTCAGATGAGCTTTTCGAATACCTCGACGCACCCGTCCGCCGCGTCGGAGCCACCGACACCTTCGTCGGCTACGCCCCACAACTCGAAGATTTCATCCTGCCCCAGTCCGATGATGTCGAGAAAGCTGTGCAGGAATTGATGAAGTATTGATACATCGACGGACCGAAGCAGCCTAACGGCATCGATATCTCCCCGGAGGCCTTACCATTAGGCCGAATTGTTGAACGAAATAGTTGAACGCGATCGTTCGACACAAAAGGAGATTAAGAGAATGTGCACAGGCATAACGATAAAGTCAGAAGACGGAGCGGTGATCGCTGCACGAACTGTGGAGTGGGCTCTAGGTGACGCTAACCATGACAGCCTAGTTATTTTCCCCCGCGGCCACGCTTTCACGGCACTAACGCCGGGCGGCGAAAACGGTCTTAGCTGGAATGGCAAATACGGATTTGTATCATTGACTGCCTATGGACAGGAATACGGACCCGATGCTATGAACGAAGCTGGGTTGTATGTAGGTGTGTATTATTTCCCGGGCTATGCATCATTCGCCCCGTACGACGCGGCCGGCGCCGATCGCTCTTTGAGCGTGGGGGACTTCATGCGGTGGATGCTGTCGTCTTTTAGTACCGTAGCTGAGGTGAAGGCCAGTCTCCACCACGTGAGGGTCGTGAACGTGGAGGATCCACGGTTCGGCGGAGCACCATTGCCCTTTCACTGGAAAATAGCCGACGAAACCGGAGCGGCGATAATCGTGGAGATAGTCGACGGCGGACAGGTCAAAGTCTATGACGCGCTGCTCGGAGTCATCACTAATGCACCGGAATATGGCTGGCATTTGACAAACCTGAGGAACTACCTAGGGCTTGGCGGCGCTCCGAAACAGGCCATTACCCTCGGTGGGCGGCAGTTCGCTCCCTTCGGCGGCGGTTCTGGATTAGTGGGACTGCCCGGGGACTTTACACCGCCGTCTCGATTCGTGCGCGCTCTGGCGCTCACCGCATCGGCTCGGTCGCTCGAAACCGCCGTCGACGCCGTATTCGAGGCATTTCGTATTCTGGATAACTTTAATATTCCGGTTGGCACCACTGCGTCACACGACGCCGTCGCCCAGGATATAGCAAGCGCAACCCAGATCACTACAGCCTCCGATCTAAAAAATCGCGTCCTCTATTTCCATACCATGGACAACCGCCAGATTCAGAAACTCGACCTGAAAAAGATCGATTTCGGTACCGTCAAGCAACAGATGCTTACGCAAGGTGCAGTGAGGGAACAGGTCGTACGGGAAATTGAACTGTAGTGAATGCTGCTAACCGACGATGGGGCCCGCGACACATACGTTCCCAGAGGTTAATAAGCCGAGACTAGATCTCTGACAGCTTGTAAACGCCGGTTGCCAGACGCTCAGCAAAGCCATCATCGACTAGTTGGTGGTTTGCCTTGCCGGCTTCACGTCGCTTTAGGCCGAAGGCTTTTGATAGGTCGCCTAGAAGTGTAATGCCGTTGAGCTTAAGAAATGATCGGGCCAATTCTTTTACGGCCTCGTCGCGGAGCATCGTGACCATTAATTCTTGAGGAAAACGAGCCTCGGCGAGGGTCCAAATGTAGGTAAATTTGGGAGTATAGAGAACTTCCTGAGGCACGACCTTCATCGTACGTTGCAGTTTGTCGAGGGCTTTGGTGAATCGCGGACGAGTCGTGATCTCGGCTGCCGAACGCAGATCAGCAGATCCCATTTCCCATTCTTCTCTCAAAACCTTAAGTATCCTGTTCGCACTTCCCGATAGATCTTTCTCTTCGCGGCCTTTAGGAACGCCCCAGATCGCGTTAAATACCGGGATCATCCTTGGTGCCACAAACATCGAATGTCCTTTGACGAGCTTAGCGTAATACACCTTTCCCCGAGCGATAACTTCGTCTTTGAGGACCCACGCACGGCTCGCTTCGTAATCTTTCTGCACGTTTCGCGGCATGTGAGCGTCGCGGCGGCCGCAGACGGCGATGTACACGGACGGCAGACCTTTGCGAATGTCCGTGAGTCCGAGGCAAAAACCGAGATCCTCAACCATTGACTCGACCTGCTCGGCAGAATCGATCTTGAGCGATTCGTCGCGACGCCATTTGCGGTCGCGGTATTGTTCGATCTCGTCGGGTAGCTCTCGCATAGGAAATAAACGGAGGTTACCGCAGATCGGCTCGGATAGGAAATGTTATTCAAAAGAAAAGGACGAGCAATCGTCAGATTGCCCGCCTATGAATTAACAAGATCAGCCGATTTGATCCAGCGTCTATTTACCTGGGTCATTGCCTCGGATCGGCGACGACGACTGGATCGTCATTGTCGAGCCTTTCTGCAACCGTAGATCTTCGCGTCCCTGAACAATTACCGAGCCGGCTCCTGCACCGCCGCCGATGACAGCACCGATGGCCGCGCCAGTCGCGCAGCACTCTCGGCGCGTACCAACGCTCGTCTCCGAACCACTGGTGCTTTGACCCGTCGATATGCAGCATCATCCCCGCCACAGGCTTTCTCTCTCGCTTCCTTCGGTGCTTCTTCCGCGGACGGTCTTTCGCCACCAGCCCCGATCCCTGCAAAAGCTTCTTGACCCATGTATAGCTCACCGTCATCTCATGCTTCTCAACCAGCTTCTCGTGAAAATGCACCACGTTGAAATCGAAATACTCGTCCCGGTACAGCCTCAATACCTCTTCCACCACCGCCACCTCGATCCGTCTCGGACTCACTTTCCCCACTCGTCCGTCATGCAGCCCGTCAAAGCCCCACTCATCGTACTTGTCCCGCAGCCGTCTCAGATGCCTCGGACTGTATCCCAAAACTTCTGCCGCCTGTGTCCAACTGATCTTCTTGGCATACGCCCTCAATATGATCTCTTCTCTCTTCATCGCCCGCTCCCACGCGGCTCTAGGGTATGATCTCATCGCAGTTATATTCTCCTGCTTTCAATCTTCTACCCCTCGCCCCTAATGCGGACATCTCACTTGCTACTACAACAGGACATATGATGTGCTAGCTACATCCGCTAAAAATTCTATTGATTGTTTTTATAAAAAAGAGTATTATTTTCGCTACCCACGTTAGAAATGCCGCCGCTCAGGTGCCGACGTTATTTCGAACCCTTTAAAACTGCACCTTTGCACGTACAGGAGAATTGGTATGAAGAAATTAGCAGCAAAAGTAACACTGTTTTTTTGCCTGGCCTTCGGTTTGGTCGGCATTGTGAACGCGGGAATTTATAATCCGCAGAACAACCGTTGTCACGATTCCCAAGGAAAGTTCGTTGCTGGGCCGAATTGTGACCCTTTCGCGTGCGGATGTTTTTTTCACGAGATCGAAGAGTTTATAATCAAACTCTTTAGGTAGAATCTTTCAATTCTAGAATCGACGAAGGATTCCACAGGGCGAAAACGGTAATTTCCGCCCTGGGGATTCTTTTTGCTTTGTGGGTTCAAATGCGCGACGCTTGCCTGCAATCCAAACGCGTGGAAAACGCTCAAAACTGTTTGGCTTTATAGATTCCGGTGGCCAACCGTTCGGCAACTCCGTCGCTGACGAGATGATGGTTTGCTCTGCCTGATTCCCATCTATAAAGGCCGAATGCGCGTGAGAGATCGCCCAGAAGTGTCATCCCATTAATTACTAAAAACGCTCTCGCCAGTTGTTTTACCGCTTCGTCGCGAGGGATTTTAACCTTTAATTCGTCGGGAAAACGGGTCTCGGCTAGTGTCCAGATGTAGGTAAATTTCGGGACGTAAACGACCTCCTGCGGGACAACCTTCATTCGTTTTTGCAGTTCGTCCATCGCTTTCGTCAGATCTTTTTTATCCTTGAAGCCACAAGCTTCGCGAAGGTCGGCGGTGCCCATTTCCCATTCTTTGCGGAGCACTTTCAACACTAGACGGGCATTGTCCGACAACGTTTCAGCCTCGGCCTTTCGCGCGCAGCCCCAGATCGAATTGAAGATCGGGATCATTCGAGGGGCAAGAAACCAGGAGTTTCCTTTAATGAGTTTGCCGTAATATAGTTTGCCGCGGGCAATCACTTCGTCCTTGAGCACCCATGCTCGGCTCGCTTCGAAATCCTTTTGAACATTACGCGGCATGTGAGCGTCGCGGCGGCCGCAGACGGCGATGTAAACGGATGGCAGCCCCTTGCGAATGTCCGTCAGTCCGAGGCAAAACCCGAGTTCATCGACCATTGACTCCACCTGTTCGGCGGAATCGATCTTGAGCGACTCGTCGCGACGCCACTTACGGTCGCGGTATTGTTCGATCTCTTCGGGCAACTCTCTCATAGGAAATTAACCGCAGATTAACGCAGATCGACGTAGATAAGAAATTATAGTCAAAAGAAAAAGACGAGCAATCTTAAGCTTGCCCGTCCAATGATAAAGAAAGTCCGCCCCTTTTAATTGAGTGTATCTGCGATTACTTATCCTGATTATTTCCTCGGATCGGCGACGATGACTGGATCGTCATTGTCGAGCCTTTCTGTAGCTGTAGATCTTCGCGTCCTTGAATGGCGACCGATCCGGCTCCGGCTCCGCCGCCGATAATGGCCCCGATCGCCGCTCCCTTTGCGCCGCCCGCGATCGCGCCGATCAGAGCCCCAAGCCCGGCGCCGATCCCGCCCCGTTTTACCGACTCTTTGCCTTGGTTGCTACCCTGAGCGGTGCCCTCGGTGTCGACTTTCACGACCTTGCCGTCTAGATCTTTGATCGATTGAAGAGTTCCGGCGAAATCATAAACTTTTCCGTCACGCAGCGTGATCCGTTCGAAATTGAACGACACGTTGGACCGTCCCGTGACTTTACCCGAACGTCCGACGCCGGTGATGTAACCTTCGACGACCGCACCGCGAAATTCATTAGGCGATTGAACGATCAGACGGAATCGGTCATTGTTCTGCGATACTTTAGTGTTGACCTCGTTCTCCAGCGTGCCGTTGATCACCATCCCGTTTGGCACAACGAACTGGCCCGTCCGGCCGACACCGGTCGTCGGCGCATTGCCGTAGTTGCCAGTGCCGCCCTGGTCGTTGTCAGAGTAACCGCCATTCGAGCCGTCACTGTTGCCGCCCGTCTTGATACCAAGCCCGGCGACCGAGTTGGTTTTGTTATAGACGCTCTCGGCGAATACAGTCTGATTCAAATATTCGGTCGTGATCCGGCGGGAAACCTTCAGTCCTTGGCCGTTGCTCAACGAGGTGAACGTCACCGTGTAATCGGTCTCGCCGCCGAGACTCGAAACGGTCAAAACATTACCGCTGATCGTCGCCCGCAAACGGATCGTTTTGCCGTTGCCGGTCTGCTCGACCTTGTCTCGACCATCGGCACTGAACGTCACTGGTGATGCCTTAGACGTTGCCAGTGTAACCTGATTGCCGCGAATGTCGATCGCGATCTGGCCGGGAGCCTCGAGCTTTTCCTTAAGGTCTTCCTGATCGGTTTGACCTATGTTAGTGCCGGTCACGATGTCGTCTACGCTTTCACTTCGGCCCATATCGAGATCGTAAGTGCCCGAAAGGCCGATCTTGGAAGAGTTGGTGGTCGAGTTTGAATTATTATCGACCGGATCGGGATAATCCTTCACACCCTGCGGGTAATCTTCGTTTTCCCAATTAGGCGTGACACCGTAGTTCCTTCCGAGCCGTTCGATCTGCTTTTTGACCGCGTTCCAGTTATCATCGACACGACCGTTTTGGCCGTTCGATCTTAAGAACTGATCGATCGGGCGTGCGGACGAAACGATTTGGTTCACGTCGTCGCGATTCTCCCGCCGCTGGTCGAGATTTTTTTGAAACTGGTTAACGTCGTCCTTCAATGTGCGGATGTCTTCTGTAATATCTGAGACCTGGCCGCTGTTCGACGAAGTACTCTGCATTCGATAACGCAGATCGTACTCGAAATTATCGATGTTAGTGTTCAGGCCCCGAATCGAATCACGAACCTCTTTTTCATTCCGTTTCTGGGCATCTGCCAATCCGGCCGACGCCAAAACGAGACTTAAAACAACGACAGAAAGCGAAAACGTATTTTTGATCGATCTCATATTAAACTCTCCCGAAAACTTGAGCCTCTTGCGCACAAATATACCGTGAATTATGAAGCATTTTTCGTGCCAATGGTTGTTCGTGACGCCCATTTAGGTGCTTGGGTTATGCTAAGATTGCGATGGCCGACACGCAAAATATTATGTCAGAGAAAACGTACAAAGCGACCGTTCAATATGCGGGAGATGATTTTTTTATCGGTACGCCGCCGAGCGGTCATGCTCAACTGATGGATTCTAAAGGAGATAGGCACGCCGCAACCACTCCGCTGGAGATGTTGCTCGTCGGCGTTGCCGGCTGCACAGCGATGGACGTGCAGTCGATCCTCGCGAAAAAACGGCAGGACGTGACGGCTTACCGCGTGGAGATCGAGGGATGGCGGGCAGAGGAACATCCACGCAAGTTTTTGAAGTTTCACATAAACCATATCGTGCACGGACGCGGCGTTTCGGAAAAGGCCCTTGCCAACGCGATTGAGCTGTCCGAGACAAAATACTGCTCCGTCGCCGCCACGGTCAAACCGACCGCCGAGATCACGACGAGTTACGAGATTGTGCAAGTTTGAGATTAGCTATGACTCGATACCAAACTTTAGATAAACGTTTCCTCGCTCTGATCATTGATGTGTTCGTCTTCGCGCCGGTAATCGCGTTGAGCTTTTGGATCAATTCCACGGAAGTCCCGAACTGGCTCTATTATCTGTTCTTGGTAGGGAGTTCGGCTTTAGGACTTGGTTACATCGTCCTATTGCACTGGAAGTACGGTCAAACTATTGGGAAGATGGTTGGGAAGGTTACCGTTGTCGATGCGACTACCGAGGGTCCCATCAACCTATTCCAAGCATTTCTGCGAGACATCGCTCATTTCGTAAGTTCGCTTGTACAGATTTTGGTTGTTTTTATCCTAGTCTCTTCCGGCCATCCGCGTCTGTCGGAGACGGTTGTGAACGCAGATTCTTATACGTTAATTCCATTCTTTATCTGGGCCGCGATCGACACCTTGATTTGCCTAAAAAGTAAAAAACACCGTGCATTGCACGACTTTATCGCAGGAACGGTAGTGGTCCGCCTCGACGTGCCAGCCAGCGAAACACACTTAAATCCGCCCCTTCCCAGCGAATATGCCGAGTTGCGAATGTTGGCCGGTGAGCGAGACAAATGAAAAAACTATTATTACTGCTGACGTTCTTATTTTCGTTGTTTCTGCCGAGCCCTTCGCAGACTCCTTCGAGCGTCGGCATTCAGATCCTGAAAGCCGAGGATGCGAGGGCATATGATGAAACGCTCGCGGGTTTGCTCAAATCACCTGACGCAGCCATTCGTATTCGTGCGGCACTCGCTGCGGGGCGGATCGGCGACGACAAGGCACTCGAGGCCTTGCACAGGATGCTCGCCGCCGACACCTCGGCGGACGCTCGTGCGATGGCGGCGTTTGGGATCGGCGAAATCGAATCGATTCGAAATTCCCACGGATTACTCGATCCGCTAAAGACCGAGAAAGATCCGCGGGTTCGCGCCCGCATCATCGAGGCTGCCGGAAAGATTGTCGCCGCCAACCCAACGGACGAAAAGTCAAAAGTTTTGGCCGAAGCTATTCTCGACACGCTTGAATCGGAAAACGATCGCGGAACAAAGCAAAGCCGTGAAGTAGTATTGCCTGCCCTCACCGCCGCCCTGCGAGCCGCGCCGAAGGACGCGAAACGCGAGCGGCCGGATAGGACCGATCTTGTTGTTGCGAAATTCCTGACCGGCGTTGACGCCCGCGTCCGTGCCGACGCAGCCAACACGCTTTCCCGCGTCCGCGCAAAAAACGCCAACGAGGCATTGCGAAAAATGCTTTCAATTGACGCCGACCCGATCGCCCGAGCCAATGCCGCCCGAGGTCTCGGAGCGGCCGAAGACAAAGGCGCATCCGATATTTTGCTCAAAGCGGCGACCGGCGATGCAGATTCGCGCGTCCGCGTCTCGGCCCTGCGTTCGCTCGCCGCCCTGAAAGACGCCAAGGCCGCCGAGCAGCTTCTCGCACGTGGAGAGGAGCTTTTTGCGAAGTACAAAGCCGCGAAAAAGCCCAACTTTATTCCGAACGAGACGAGTGAGTTTATCGAGGTGGCGATCGCCCTCGGGCGAATAATTCCAAACACCGACAACCAAAGGGCCGACAAACTATTTGCTGACTTCGGCAAGATCGACAAAGGCCACTCGTCGGATGTTTACATCGCCCGCCTACGAATCGGGCAGAAACGCGGCGACGGCAGCCCCCGCGAGCTTAGCGATTGGAGGCAATACAGCTCGCTCGCTCAGCTAGTTGGTGAATATGCCTCGATCGAACCCGTAAGCGAGGTCGGCAAACAAATGAAGTCGGAAGCTCCGGGCGTCTTACGCCAGATCGTCGTTGCCTACGTCTCGGCCGATCCGGCGAGCGAAGGAAAACGAATGATGGCAGGGCCGGACGTGCTGCAGGCGTATGCCCGTTTTAAGACCGCGGACCTCGCCGAGATCGCTCGCACGGCACTTCTGAATAAAGACGTTCAAATGCGGGCAACTGCCGCCGGAATCCTGGCCGACCTGCCGCCGTCAAAAGAGAATATTGTTGGCCTGAAAGCCGCTTATCCGAAATCGATCCTCAGCGATAAGAAGAGCAACGACGCGTCGCTTGCGATCCTGGATGCACTTTACAAGCTTGATAGAAGGGCATCCGTCGATACTTTTCTTCTTGCCGCCATCGCCTCGGATTACTTGGTGCGAAAAAAGGCGTTCGAATTGCTCGCTGATAAAGAGTTGCAGGACGAGTTCCCGTTGATCGCTAAGGCGATGCAAAATGCCGAAAAGTATAAAACGCGCGAGGTTTTGCCGTACTCGACGGTTTCAAGCACGCGACTTGGTCAGCTTTTTGCGACTGACGCAGATTACCGACGAGGTTTAACTCGAAAAAACGGTTCCGTCAAAGCTGTTTTAACGACCGAGAAAGGCACGTTCACCATAGTGTTCAACCCTGAAGAAGCTCCGCTGACGGTCGATAATTGGGTCAAGCTCGCACGTGCAGGTTATTTCAACGGACTCGAGGTTCACCGCGTGGTGCCTAATTTTGTGATGCAGGACGGCGATCCTCGCGGGGACGGCAACGGCGGGCCGGGTTGGTCGATTCGTTGCGAGATGAATATGTTGCCGTTCGATCGCGGTGCGGTCGGCATGGCTCTCTCCGGCAAAGACACTGGCGGCTCGCAATGGTTCGTCACACACTCTGCCCAACCGCATCTCGACGGCGGCTACACCGTCTTTGGCCATGTGAACGAAAAGGACATGAAAGTCGTAGATAGTATCGTGCGTGGGGATAAGATAGTGAAAGTTACGATCGTCGAGACCACGGGTGTAAAGAAACTTCGTTGATGGTCCTATGGAAGTGAAACGATTTGAGGACACATTAGAGAGCATTTACGATTTCGGTACTGAGTTTCTGGTCGTTTGCCCGAAGTGTCAGGCGATGGCAAAGGTGATTCCGGTCGACATCGTTCAAACCGATAACATCAAGCGGTGCAAACTCGTCTGTGCGAACTGCGGTCTAAACAAGATCGACCGGAAAACAAGACTTTGGTGGATCCAATCCGGCGGTAGCCCTGATTCAACAAGTGTTACCATCGGTGGAGCGTTCGATTGGTATTTCAAGGAACCGCTGTGGCTGCAAACTGAATGTTGCCGGCACGTGCTCTGGATCTACAATGAGAAGCACCTTGATTTTGTGGAGGGTTACGTTGCTGCGTCCCTACGGCCGCGGACAACGGGTTCAAATCAATCGCTGGCCAGCCGGCTGCCTAAATGGATCAAATCTGCCAAGAATCGAGATGATATTTTGCACGGACTGAAAAAATTGCGAGAAAAACTAGATGGAAAACGGTGAGAACATAGAGAAACGCCCGTTCCTCGGAATGTCAAAGTCCGGCCGAGACACTGTCGAAGTTGAGAAAGGGCTCGACGATCTAGCACATTATCTCGACGGGCTTTTTCGCGTCCCGGGTACGAGTTGGCGCTTTGGGCTTGATGCGGTGATCGGGTTGATACCGAATGTGGGCGATACACTCACGTTTTTGCCGTCGATATATATACTATTCGCGGGCGTTCGGTATGGAGTGCCGAAGATCACTCTGTTGCGGATGGCTTTTAACCTGGGACTCGATTATTTGGTCGGGATGGTGCCTTTCATCGGCGATGCGTTCGATTTCGTGTGGAAGGCTAATCGGCAGAACATAGATCTTATTCGCACGCGTGCGTCCGGTCACGGCAAGGGCAAAATGAGCGACTATGTATTTGTTTTCGGACTGATCGGATTACTTCTGGCGATACTCGTCGGATCGATTGTAGCTAGTGCTCTAATTTTTTACTGGGTTCTCACGAGCCGCCCGCTGATCTAGTCAGAACCGCCTGCTTTAGCGAGCGGCTAGAACTGAATTACGGATAAAATAACAGAAAAAAGCGACGCGAAGGATCGTATCCTCGACGTCGCTTTTTAGTTTTGTATAATTCGCCCGCCTACGCAGGCGGTTCTGAAGGCTATGGGAATTAAGCTGTCGCGGTTTGGGTCGCGAACATTTTATCTAGGGCTGACTGCAACACGCCAATGCCGAATTCGCCGGCGGCACGGGATTTCAGTTTGCCCTCTGCGTCGAATAAATAATAAACTGGTACCCAGCCCTGCTCGTTCAAAAACGCGTCCTTTAATTTATGAAGACTGTCGACCGCTGTCGGTTCGGTAATATGGTTTACGGTGATCGCTTCGCTGACCATGTCGAGATCCGTATCCGCCTCGTAACGTGGCATGTGGATCGCGACCGTTTTAAGGCCGAGGGCACCGTATTTGGCTTTCAGTTCGTTGAGCTGCGGCATTTTTTCTTTACAAATTCCGCATGAAACCGCCCAGAAATGAACCAGTACCGGATGTCCTTTAGCGTCTTCTAATGTATCTTCCTGCGAACCGTTAAACCACGTGGTGGCGCCCTCAAGGCTCGGCATCGCA
>JBBRUA010000048.1:0-13431 GCA_038248245.1 Pyrinomonadales bacterium
TCGACGGCCAGCGCCAGCGCTGGGAAAACGTCTGTCACGAGATTGACCCAGAGAATTTGTAGGGGAAGTAACGGGAGCGGAAATCCGGCCGCGATCGGCACAAAAATAACCAGGATCTCGCCGAGATTGTGCGAAAACATGAGATGCACGAATTTGATAATGTTGGCGTAGATCGCGCGTCCGCCTTCGACGGCTCTGACAATGGTGGCGAAATTATCGTCGGTTAAGACAATATCGGCGGCTTCTTTAGCGACTTCCGTGCCGCTCCCCATTGCTACCCCGATGTCGGCTCGTTTTAAGGCGGGAGCGTCATTTACGCCGTCGCCCGTCACCGCGACGATCTCACCGGCTTTTTGCAAGGCCTCGACGATGCGAAGTTTATCTTCCGGTGAAACGCGGGCGAAAACGTGTGCCTGCCTCGCCATTTGTGCGATTTCCTCTTTGTCGGAATTCGCCAAATCGTCGGAATGGAGCGCAAAAATATCTGTACCTTGACTTAAATTTAATTGAAGGGCGACGGCTCGAGCCGTATTTAGTTGGTCGCCGGTCAGCATCACAACGCGAATTCCAGCGGCTTGTGCCTCGCGGACGGCTTTGGCGACTCCGTCCCGCGGTGGGTCGCTCATTCCGACAAAACCGAGGAATGTGTATCCATTCTCGATTTCCAAATTTTCGATATTGGCGAATTTCTTGTCCGCAAAAGCTAAAACCCGCAACGCTTCGTCTGCCATTTCTTCGTTGATCTTTAGAAAATTGCGGCGCGTTTCATCATCGAGCCGAGCGATTTCCCCGTCTTTTGAAATGAACGTCGAGCAAACGTCCAGCACGACGGCGGGTGCACCTTTGAGTGCGGCAAACGCTTTCCCGTCCTCAGCTTGCAGAACCGTGATCATCCGCTTGGTCACAGCATCGAATGGTTGTTCCAGCAATTTTTTGTGATCCGATTTTTCGCGCCCAAGATCGAAACCGAATTTCTCGGCGGCAACGAGCAGAGCTGTCTCCGTCGGGTCGCCGATGGGATCGTTTTTATCATCATTATTTGAATCGAGAGCAGCATCGTTGCACAAAAAGCTGACCCTCAAGAGCCGCGGAAGATTATCATCCGGCGAATTAGCACCTGCTTTGCCGTCCTCATCGTATTTGAGATCCGTCGGAGGTTCGATAGTCTGTTCGTTTGCCAGCCGATATTCCTGCACGGTCATCCTGTTTTCGGTCAGCGTTCCGGTTTTGTCGGTGCAAATTACCGTCACGCTGCCGAGCGTTTCGACGGCCGACAGTTTTCTGACGATCGCATTTCGGCGAGCCATCCGCAAAACGCCAAGTGCGAGTATCAAAGTCGTAACTGCGGGCAGACCTTCCGGCACCGCGGCGACGGCGAGGCTGACGGAAACCTCGAGCATCAGCCACCAGTTGTCGCCGCGCAGAAATCCGGCGAGCATTACGAGGGCGGCAACTCCCAGCACGACATAGACGAGCTTTTTGCCCAGTTCAGCGAGTTTTCGTTCAAGCGGCGTTTGTTCAGATTTCGTTTCGGCGATAAGTGTCCCGATGTGTCCGAGTTCGGTTTGTTTACCCGTTGCGGACACAACGGCGAGGCCCCGGCCAGCTACGATCGCCGTGCCGAGATAAAGCATCGAGCTGCGTTCCGCGAGCGGAGCGCCCGATTCAACCGATTCGATCGATTTTTCGACGGACACACTTTCGCCCGTTAGTGTTGATTCGTCGGCGCGTAAAGTTACGGCTTCGATCAGGCGCGCATCCGCCGAAACGCGATCACCGGCCGATAGTATAAGGACGTCGCCGCGAACGATTTGTGCCGCATCGATGATCTGTTCGCCGCCGTCACGCCGAACCCGGGCAGATGTGTTGGTCGCGTGTTTCAGAGCGTTAAGCGCTCGTCCCGCCTGCCATTCGATTGCAAAACCGATAATCGCATTCAGCAGAAGCACGACCAGGATCGCCACGGACTCCAAAGGGCTGTCGGTAAACCACGCGACAACCGCCGCAACCGCCAAGAGCCAGACGATAATGCTCGAAAATTGTCCGAGTAAGATGACCAGCCAGCTGCGTCCGGCCGATTGTTCAAGCGTGTTTGCACCATCGATCTCAAATCGAAGCCGGGCTTCTTCGTTCGATAATCCGGTCGCCGGATCAACGGTAAGGGCGGCTGTTATTTCTGCGGCGGAATAAGAGTGCGGAGCAGATAAGAACTCAGTAACCGGTTTTTCTTGTGCCACCTCGTTCAGTTTCGGATTCATATTTTTTGTGTCGGTCATTCCATTTATAAGTTTGGACTTAAAATATAACATTCAAAAAAACAACGCACGATCTGCACCGATTTAAGATAGACACTGAGCATGTAAGGATCGCTTGTCCTCAGTTAGCCAAAGAAAAATAGGATTTGTCCGCAAAAGGCTAACAAGGAAACCCATCGTTAGGAAAGCAGTCGATATGTGGACAAAGCAATTTGTCGCTCCTCGTCGGTCGGGATGACCCATGTTTGTAAATCATTACCTTTCGCGCTAATTCGCATGTCGGTGTTTCCGGTTGCTGCTTGATTAAGTTGATCTTCTAAATGAACTCCGAAAAACCCTAGTCTTGCGCAGATGCGGCCGCGCATTGACGCCGAATGCTCGCCGATGCCGCCCGTGAACGCAATTGCGTCCAATCCTTCGAGCGCGGCGGTGAACGCGGCGATGTATTTGGAAACCCGATAGGCGAAAATATCTAGAGCAAGCTCAGCACGTTCGTCTCCCTCGATCGCCGCCCGCTCCAGAATGCGGACATCGGCGCTAATATTCGAAATACCGAGCATTCCGCTCTTTTGATTCAGTAACTCATCAACTGCGTCAGGCGTCATTCCGACTGCGCGAATTAAATATAGAACGAGTCCGGCATCGATATCCCCTGAACGCGTTCCCATTACGAGGCCTTCGAGAGGTGTGAATCCCATACTGATGTCGATACTTTGCCCGTCACGAACGGCGCAGATGCTGGAGCCGTTTCCCAAATGGCAGGTGATCACCTTTGTTCCGCTCGATGGCCGCCCCAGATGACCGATCAACCTGGCCGAGACGTACGCGTGAGAGATGCCGTGAAAACCATAGCGGCGCAATTTGTAACGGTCACTCAAGTCAACAGGCAGAGCATAAGTGTAGGCAATTGGCGGCAGCGTTTGATGAAACGCCGTATCGAAGACGGCAACGGTCGGGGCTTTCGGTACAAGAAGTTGAATTTGCTCGATGGCGGCAACTTCGGCGGGAATGTGAAGTGGAGCAAGGTCCTCGAAAGCCCTGAGCTCATCGAGAACATTCGTAGAAACTTGCGTCGGCTCAAAATATCGACCTCCGCCGTGGACGACCCGAAATCCGACGGCGTCGATCGTTTCAGCCGATCCTCCACTCTTAAAACTTTTGGCGAGCAGACGGCTAACGATATATTCTGTGGCTTGGGCAATGGTCTCCGCTGCAACGATGTCAGTCGTCCGGCCGATATGATCTCCTTCAATTTTCAGTTCCGAACGTTCCGAGCAAACTGGATCGACACTGCCGCTGGCTAAGATGTTTGTGGCTGGATCATCCGACGGGCCGGACAGATCGTACAAGCAAAACTTGAGCGTCGAACTGCCGGGATTGAGGACAAGAATATTCACAAGTTTAGTTTCTCTTCGCGAGGTTAGTTGTTGACACCGCGATTAATACGGCCATTTCCAATCTTTGATTTCCGGCATATCGTCACCGCGCTCACGTATGTATTGTTTGTGTTCTCGGAGTTTGTCGAACATCAGTTTTTTGACGACCGCGAATCTTTGAGCAAGTCCAGGAACGCGGTCGATTACGTCGATCACGAGATGAAATCTGTCGAGATCGTTCAGAACCACCATGTCGAACGGCGTAGTCGTCGTACCTTCCTCTTTGTAGCCGCGAACGTGGAGATTGCGATGATTGGTGCGCCGATATGTGAGGCTATGAATCAACGACGGGTAGCCGTGAAAAGCGAAGATGATCGGTTTGTCGGCCGTAAACAGCGAATCGAACGCGGTGTCGGATAACCCATGCGGGTGTTCGCTATTTGGCTGCAGCGTCATGAGATTGACGACGTTGACGACGCGGACTTTCAATTCTGGAATATGCTGCCGCAGGAGATCGACCGCCGCCAGCGTCTCTAAGGTCGGCACATCGCCGGCGCATGCCATTACGACGTCGGTTTTGCCGTCGGTGTCGTTGCTTGCCCAGTGCCAAATGCCAGCACCGGCCGTGGTGTGCTCGATCGCCTGGTCCATATCGAGATATTGCAGCTCAGGCTGTTTCCCGGCGACGATGACGTTTACATAGTTGCGGCTACGCAAACAGTGGTCGGTCACCGACAATAGCGTATTGGCGTCAGGCGGCAAATATATCCGCACTACTTCTGCTTTCTTACTGGCAACGTGGTTTAGAAAGCCAGGGTCCTGATGACTAAAGCCGTTGTGGTCCTGCCGCCAGACGTGCGAGGTCAGCAGGTAATTGAGAGACGCTATCGGCTTGCGCCACGGAATATCACGGGTCACCTTTAACCACTTTGCATGCTGGTTAAACATCGAATCGATTATATGAATGAATGCTTCGTAACAAGAGAAAAGACCGTGACGGCCGGTCAACAGATACCCTTCGAGCCAGCCTTGGCACATGTGTTCGCTGAGGATCTCCATCACACGCCCGTCGGGTGAAATGTACTCGTCGGTGGGCAGGGTCGGGCCGGTGAATACGCGGTCCGTCGTTTCAAAAAGAGCGTTGAGGCGGTTCGATTTCGTCTCGTCGGGCCCCATCACGCGAAAGTTTCTATTATCGTCATTGAGCAGAAAGACATCGCGTAAAAACTGTCCCATGACTCGCGTCGCTTCGGCATTTACAACTCCCGGTTGTTCCACGGTCACGGCATATTCGCGAAAATCGGGCAGACGTAGATCCTTAAGCAGTAATCCGCCGTTCGCGTGGGGGTTTGAACCCATACGACGTATTCCCGTAGGTGCTAATTCAGCCAACTCCGGCATCAAAGTCCCGTTTTCGTCAAAGAGTTCTTCCGGTTTGTAACTGCGAAGCCATTCTTCGAGCTGGCGAAAATGTTCCGGATTTGTTGCAAGCTGGGCGAGCGGAACTTGATGCGATCGAAACGAATTTTCAGCCGGCAGTCCGTCTACAAACTTCGGCCCCGTCCATCCTTTGGGTGATCGGAGAATGATCATCGGAAACTGTGGTCGCCCGGCGAATCCATTTTCCCGTGCGTCTTTCTGGATAGCTTTTATCTCTGCGATCACTTTGTCTAACGTCGCTGCCATCAATTGGTGCATCGTTTCGGGATCGTCGCCCTCAACAAAGTGAACCTTGTAGCCATAGCCGACGAATAGACTCGTCAATTCTTCTTTGCTTATCCGCGCGAGGATTGTTGGGCTGGCGATCTTATACCCGTTCAAATGAAGAATCGGCAACACCGCACCGTCTCTCGCCGGGTTCAAAAATTTGTTGGAATGCCAGCTCGTCGCCAGAGCTGCTGTCTCAGCTTCGCCGTCGCCGATCACGCAGGCGGCGATCAGGTCCGGATTATCGAAAACCGCACCATAAGCGTGCATCAATGAATAGCCAAGTTCTCCGCCTTCGTTTATCGAACCAGGCGTTTCGGGAGCCGCGTGACTCGGGATGCCCCCGGGAAATGAGAATTGTTTGAACAGTTGCTTTAATCCCTTGGTATCGCGCGAAATATGCGGGTAAACCTCGCTATAGGTGCCTTCGAGATAAACATTCGCGACAACGCCCGGTCCTCCATGGCCGGGACCGGCGATGTAGATCGCGTTCAGATCGTGCAGCTTGATCAGGCGATTAAGATGCAAATAGATAAAATTCAGCCCCGGGGTGGTTCCCCAATGACCGAGCAGCCGAGGTTTGACGTGAGCCAGAGTAAGTGGTTCACGAAGCAACGGATTATCGTACAAATATATCTGCCCAACGGAGAGATAGTTCGCCGCTCTCCAGTAGGCGTCCATCCGACGGACTTCTTCTATATTCAATGGCTGTGCATCTTTCATATCAATTGTGGTCATCCCTTAATTGGTCTGCGGAAAAGCTGTTCATGCGTTGACAGTATTTGGTCATTGCAACGAAATTTAGTCGACCCAGGTCATAACCATCCCCCGGCAAAACCTGCCCTACAGCTTCCAAAAACGCCTCGTCCATCAGCATTTGGTTAAAACACTAGCGTTATCTGAATGCGGGTTTGGTAAGCATTCAATCTTCAGCCGAATGACTCAGGCTTATTAAGAATTAAAACAGTTTTGAGGCCGTATGTTCAGTGTATTAAAACACACACGGATTGTAAGGGCAGGCGGACGCTTACCGTACCTTTACGGAACCAATCATATTCATGGATGTTGACGAATCGTTCCGTAGGTGTGGTAGCGCACTGACATTCTTTTTTTAAGATTTTATTCTGACTTGAATGTATTTGTCGATCGTCGGGGAGTGATGTCGCTGGACTTTAAGAACCGTCGAAGGAAGGAGATCTATATGCCCGATACCGTTAAACCCGCCAGCGTAAAATCCACGAATCGGCTACTCGCCTCGTTACCCGATAAGGATTTGCAAAGTCTGCTCGCGAATTCCGAACGAATAGAACTAAGTTATGGATCTGAGATTTACAAAGTGGGAGCCATCATCCGACATGTTTATTTTCCCGAGAGCGGAATCGTTTCACTGCTAGCTGCCGTCGACGGCAATCAGACGCTGGAGGTTGGTATTGTTGGTAGCGAAGGATTGGTTGGCGTACCTGTATTTCTTGGGGCAAAAGTCTCGCATAATAAAGCCCATGTGCAAGGTCAGGGCTGGGCTTTGAGAATTAAGACAGAGGATTTTCTGAAAGAGTGCGAAACGAGCAATAAGTTGCAGCAAGTTGTGAAACGATTTGTCCAATCGCTGATGGCACAAACGTCGCAGTCAGCGGTTTGCAATCGCTATCACCCTGTCGAAGCTCGAATGGCGCGGTGGCTACTGATGACAAAAGATCGGATGAAAACAGGCGTATTTCAAATCACGCAGGAATTTTTATCGAATATGGTCGGTGTCCGGCGCGAAGCGGTCAATAAAGCAGCTAAGAGTTTGCATGCTCGCGGCCTGATCAGCTACACCCACGGTAAACTTTTGATTCTCGACGTGAAAGGTTTGAAAGAAGTTTCTTGTAATTGCTATCGGATCATCTCAAAGAGCCATCCAAATTACGAAGAAGTTGCTAGTAAGGCCAAAAATTGATTGGGCAGCAATCAAAACTAGCCACCCAGCGGAAAAATATCCATCAAACGGTTCCTCCAACTTGCGTGTGTCGCACAATCGCTTTAGTGAGTTATCGCACTAACTTAGTGTTTCATCGCACTGAGCGGTACCTATTCTTATTGTTGACCGAAAAAGTGAGTTTTGGAGAACCACGTTCAGTTGAAAACGGAACAGTCGGTTACAGCCCATTAAAAAGAGAAAACTTTTGTCGCCTGATTTAACGGTTAAGATTTGAAATGGTAGCAGATATCCGTCCCTGACTTGGCGAGAACTGGAGTCTGACGTCGTATTTGTATGAAAGTGCGCTAAAATGACGACGGTCTCTATTCCCAACCAGATCCCGAACAACAAGCTCGTGACAACATAGACAAACTCCTGACCGATTGTGGCAGGGTTGTGCAGAGCAAAAAACAGGTAAATCTCAGTGCCGGTCTTGGCGGTTCGGTACGGGAGTGCCAAACCGACATGGGCCCGGCGGATTACGTTTTGTTTTTTGATAAAAAGCCGCTCGGCGTGATCGAGGCAAAAAAGGCAGACGAAGGCTTGCACCTAACCCAAGTCGAAGATCAATCGGTCGACTACGCAACGGCAAAGCTTAAATATCTCAATCATGATCCGCTGCCTTTTGTTTAGGAAGCACCGGCGAACTAACACGATTCACTGACTATCGACATCAAAAGCCGCGTTCGCCCACCCAACCGAACGACACCATTCGAAGCCATGAAGAAATTGGAAAAGACGTTTTCTTCGGCGAACCCCTGACGGCGAAATATCCTGATCGACCGATTGCGATCGTCGAAAGCGAGAAGACGGCGATTCTTGCTTCGATCTGCAAAGCGATTTTCCCGGATCTTGTTTGGTTAGGCACTCACTTCAAACAATGGTGAAACGTAGGTCGCCTGCGACGGCTTGGATCCGAGCCCCGAATTATTCTATTTCCTGATGCGGACGGATATGCGAAATGGAAAGAAATTTCTTGTACGGCCAACGCCTACGGTTTAGACATCACGGTTTCGAAGCAAATTGAAAAGCTTGCTTCATTTGAGGCGAAAATGTACCAAGTCGATTTGGCTGATTACCTAATAGCGGAGCAACTTCAGAGAAACGATCCTGAATTGAGACGTCACTTTGCGGAAAGGGTCAATGAGAGGTTGGATAAAATGATGATTGAAGGTGGATTAACCGAACACGAAGCGGAAAAGGTGCTGGAGTCTTCCCGATTTCTTCGCGATCTTGAAAGGTCAATAATGCAGTGTTAATTTCAGCAGATCCAACCGGTTCAAAATCAGTACCGAGGCAGGGCGTTTCGGAATGAGGAAGAAGACCCCGAACTTTAAGTCTATCTGAACCGCGGAAGGGGGGGCAGAATGGTAACCCTATGAACACTCAAGACGCTATAATCGTAGTGAATGAAGTAAAAATGTGCGGAGCAAAATTTCGTGGTAAGGATATTCATTGTAGAAGCCGAGCTATAAGGGCCAATGGACGTTGCAGGCTCCATGGCGGTAACACCCCGAAGGGAATCTCCAGCCCCACTATAAACACGGCCGGTTTTCGAGACATCTCCCAGTTCATTTAAGGGATAGATACCTGGAGTCTTTGAGCGACCCGGAACTCACCCACCTGCGGGAGGATATTGCTCTTATCCATATCGAAATTGAGGAGCGCGTGAAGAATCTATACTCCGAGGATCAGGAAGATATTCGGCGATCTCTCGTTAACGAAATCAAGGCATGCAGGGAAGCCTTAGAATCGCACAGCGGGAAGGTTGTGAACGATGCTGAGCAGATTCTTGGTAATCACGAGATAACTATCAAAAAATCTCTTCATGCGGAAAATGCCTTCGACAGATTACAACCACTCCTTGAACAACGCCGCAAAACCGTAGAAAGCGAGACCCGCCGCACCGTCAATAAGAATAATCATTTACCCCTGAACAAGCTGTCGCCTTTGTCAGAGTTCTCGGCGACTCGATAGGACGTCATGTTAAAGATCCCCATCTACGTCGCCTCATTATCGAGGATTTTGCCCAACTCATGAATAGGTCGGAACAGGACACTCGTTAAATCTGCTAGCTTACACCAAAGCTTTTTTGTAGGCGTCGACATTTGTTTGGCGTCATCTCCGCAACCTCGGTCGCTCACGCCTGTTATCAATGCGAACTCCGGCGAATTAGAAGCCAACGTGAGAATTTTCATTGCCATTCGGAAGTCGCTCACAACACGGATTGAGCAGATCATTCACCGATTCGAGCCATTAATTAAATAGCGGTTTTGGAAAACGTGTTCGTCGCGTAGCCTTAGTAGTTACCGTTGGAATCCTTTATTTGGAGAACTAATTCTATGGCAAAGCGATGTCAGTTGACCGACAAAAAGCCGATGTACGGCAACAATGTCTCACACGCAAAAAACAAAACGAGACGCAGATTCCTGCCTAACCTTCACCGCCAGCGATTCTATCTTCCGAGTGAGGATCGCTGGGTCCGTCTGACTCTGTCAGCTCGGGCGATAAAGACGGTAAGCAGGAAGGGCATCGAGGCTGTGATCAAAGATCTGCGGGCAAAAGGAGAGAAGGTCTGATGGCAAGGGGAAAGAGAGAAAACATAAAACTGAAAAGCACCGAGTCGCCTTACACCTATTACACGACGAAGAACAAGGCCAACACTCCGCAGCGTCTGGAGTTTAAGAAGTTCGATCCTGTCCTACGAAGGCACGTGATCTTCCGCGAATCTAAATGACAGAGCACAAAGAGCTAGCGATATTTTCTCCTGAGTTAAAAAAGTTCGGAGAACTATTACTACATCATCAGTGCTGGTTTTTCGGACGGGACATATTGCATCCCGACGGCAATCTTCTTGTGCAGTATGGGTTCAAACGATACAAGGCACCCAAGAAAACAGGAACCAACCGTTATCGAATCGTTATCGGTAAATCGTCGAGGTCGATCTGTGGGGCTTCGGACTGTTTTATGGCGACGCAAAACTGGGCGGAATTTTTGTTAGAAGATACGATTTTAGCCCGCAGCTTTTTGAGAAGGGAAACCTTGGGCCGCGAATATTCAAGTCCGAAGATCTGCCGTCCAGCCTGAAACCGGCTACTGACATTGAAATCGACACGGCGAAAGATCTTACGCAACGAGCGGTTGACTGGATACTGAGCTACGAAGACTGGGTCGAGAAAGCCTATGGAAAGGAGTGGCGCCGCAAATGCCTTCGTGAATGGTCAAACTCTGAGTTTCCGGCCCGGCGAATTAAAACAAACTGGCAGACAATGGCCAAAAAGCTCAGATAGCTAGAGTTATAAAAATATGAAAAAAGGAATTCATCCCGACTACCGGGAAGTCGTATTTCGCGACACTTCGGTAGATCATTCGTTTCTTACTCGTTCCACTGTGAAAACCGACAAAAAGATCGTCTGGGAAGACGGGAACGAGTATCCGCTTGTGGACATTGAAATATCAAACGTTTCACATCCATTTTTTACCGGGCAGCAACGCCTCGTCGATACCGCCGGGCGTGTCGAAAAGTTTAATGCTCGTTATAAGAGCAGGAACCGCTCGGAAGGTCGAGCGGAAGGTGCCGAATGACGAGGGCAATATGAACAAATTACCAGTTACCGTTCTCTCCGGGTTTCTCGGAGCGGGCAAAACAACTCTGCTAAATCACAACCGAGAAGGATTGCGCGTTGCCGTGATCGTCAATTACATAAGCGAGGTCAATATAGATGCCGCCTTGGTGAAAAACGGAGGTTTTAATCGAACCGAGGAAAAGCTTATCGAGATGTCAAACGGATGTATTTGCTGCACTCTTCGGGAAGATCTATTGATCGAGGTATCGAAACTTGCTCGCGAAGAGAAGTTTGACTATCTGCTGATTGAATCGACCGGAATCTCCGAACCGATTCCGGTGGCTGAGACATTTACTTTCGCCGATGAAACTGGCGAGAGCCTTTCAAACGTTGCACGGCTCGACACAATGGTCACCGTCGTAGATGCGTTCAATTTTCTCAATGAGTATCGCAATGCAGAAGATCTAAAATCCAGAGGTCTCGAACTGGGTGACGAAGACGATCGGACGATCGTTGATTTGCTTATCGAACAGGTCGAGTTCGCTAATGTGATCATCATTAATAAGGCCGATCTTGTCGAAACGGTAGGTCTTGAAAAGCTGAAAGCGATAATTCATTCCCTCAACCCAAAAGCTCAAATAATCGAATCTACTTTTGGCAAGATTGGCCTCGACAAAGTCCTCGATACCGGTCTTTTTGATTTTGACGAAGCTAGTGCGGCCGCCGGATGGCTTCAGGAATTAAACGGTGAGCACACGCCCGAAATCGAAGAGTACGGTATCTCGAGCTTTGTTTATCGGGCGAGATCCCCGTTTCATCCAAACCGCTTCTGGGACTTTCTGCAAAGAGATCGGGAAAACCTGCTTCGTGCAAAAGGTTTTTTCTGGCTCGCTTCGCACCCGCGTTTTACAGGTATTTACTCACAGGCAGGCGGAGCGTGCCGTGTCGAACCGGCCGGTGTGTGGTGGGCCGATACGCCCCGCGACGAGTGGACGGCTGACGACGACACTGTCTGCGAGATCATGAAATCTTGGGATGACGAAACCGGCGACCGTCGGCAGGAAATAGTTTTTATCGGAACGCACATGGATAAAGAAAAAATTTCGATTGATCTCGACGCGTGTTTGGTAACTGAGATGGAACGCGAACTCACCGAAACCGACTGGGCCAAGATCAGCCACCCCTTTGCCGCCTGGGACGGCGAGATCGAGTATCTCGCCCAGGCCGCTCATACGCATTAAACATACGCATTAAAAATATGAACAAAGAAAACAACCTTAGCGTCCTTCGACCGGCTAGAGATTCTTCGGCATGGCTCGATACGGTTGGAATGGCCGCTTCTTGGCTGTGCACGATTCATTGCCTCGCGTTGCCCTTGGCAATATCCATTCTGCCTCTCATCGGCCTCAGCTTTTTGCTCAGCGAAACTACCGAGCGGGCCTTTATCGGAATCTCAATTCTGATCGCCGGTCTTAGCCTAATGCCCGCCTATTTTCGCCAGCACGGCAACATCAGGGCTCTTCTATTTTTTACAAGCGGCATAAGTCTGATCATCACCTCTCACCTGCTGTTCGAGGAAAGTATTCTTTTCAAAGCAATCTTTCTACTTGCAGGCGGAGCTTTAATTACAACGGCCCATTTCGTCAATCGCCGGCTCTGCCGCGAGTGTAATTCCTGCCGATCACTAGCGGAATAACGTGCCTCTCACCGAATCATGAAAATATTTACCGAAAAAATAACAGACGCTGGCGAATTGTTGGAGGCGGCGACGGCATTCCGTATATCGAAAACGATTTTTGCGGCGGTTAACTTGCGGATTTTCGACTGGCTTGCTGATGATCCGCTGAATTCAAAGGAGCTTTCGAGCAAGATGGGCGTTGGAGATGATGCTCTTTCCAGATTGCTCGATGCGTGTATTTCGCTGGGACTGCTGCAGAAAGATAACGGCAGATATCAGAACACTCCGCTTGCGGCTCAGTACCTGTGTTGGTCCAGCGACGCAACGCTTAACCATACATTCCAGCGATACAACGAAATTGATTATCAAGCTTGGGGTCATTTGGAAAAGGCGATTTCGGGTTATTGCCTGCCCTTGCCGACCGAGGCCGCGTCGAGTGAAGCGAAGATTCAATTTCACATGCGAATGGACGGCTACATGCGCCTCGTGCTGCCAGAGCTGCTTGCTCAATTCGATTTATCCGAAGTCAACACGCTAATCGATCTCGGCGGCGGGACCGGAGCTTTTGCAATTGCCATTTGCGAAGCCTACGACCATATCGAGGCCTCGGTCCTTGACCGGATGCTGGAAGATGAAGCCGTTAAGGATTTTGCTAATCAAATCTTGGAGAAATCGGTGGTAGTCAACAAAGCGAATGTAAGATTCATTGGCGGCGATTATCGAAAAGGGGAGTTCATCCACGCGGATCTGTTTGTCGCAAGTCGTGTTCTACACCACCACTCTGACAGCGAAATCCGGAAACTTATGCACCGCGTGTTTGCCGCAACTTCACCCGGAGGAGCCTTCCTGATTGCCGAGCATATTCTGAATGATGAGAAGAGCAGAACAA